>JAGWJK010000306.1 GCA_028865845.1 Rhizobiaceae bacterium | reverse complement strand
GCCGGCGCGAAACCGGCCCTTTTTCCGTAAGCTCGGTATAGGCAAGCGTCTGGTCGAGATGCCGTGCGCGCAGCGCCAGCAGTTTTTCGGCATAAGCCAGCCTGACCGTCGCATATGCGCTGTCATCGGCGAGGTTGGTGAGCTCCATCGGATCTCTTGAGAGATCGAAGAGCAACGGCGGCAAGCCGGCAAAGTGGACGTATTTGAAGCGTTCATCCCTGATGATCGAGAGATTGCAGGCGTTCGACCGTAGGCCGAAATGTCGCTCCGCCTCGCCGCCGGAAATATCCCGGAAATCGAATTCCCAGAAAGCTGCATCCCGCCAGGCCTCGACTTCGCCGTTCTCGAGAAAAGGCCGAAGCGTTTCGCCGTCGAGATGGTTGTCGGCAACCAGATCCAGCCGGTCGCACAGCGTCGGGAAAATATCGGCGGCACTGGTGAAATGATCGACCTGGCGCCCGAAGCCGGCAGGCTGCATTGGATCGCGAATGACCAGCGGGATATGGTAGCTGCCGTCGAAATAGCCGCCTTTGCCAAGCATCCAGTGATCGCCCATCATCTCGGCATGATCCGACGTGAAGACGATCAGCGTATCGTCCCAGGCATCTGCGTCCTTAAGCGCCTGCCAGATCCGCCCGAGCTGCGCATCGACCTCGGCGATCATGCCGTAATAGATGGCGCGGATTGCCGCGAAATCCTCGGCGATCCAGTCGCTGACAGCACCCTTGGCCCCGTGCACGAAGCCGCCCTTGGCGGTGCGCGGCAAGGCGAAGGCGAGAAAAGGATGGCTTGCCTGCTCGATATCGCGGTCGGCCTGTCGCGCAAACGCCGGACCATCGCCGGCATCGAACATACGATTATACGGCTCCGTCACCGAAAACGGCGGGTGCGGCCGCAGGAACGAGACATGCGCGAACCAAGGCGCGTCCTGTTCGCCGAGCCAGCGAATGAATTCTCCGGCGAGAAACGCCGTCTGCGTCTCGTCCTTGGAATAGGCCGGTGCCGCGTTGGAAATTTCGCCCGGCTGCGCGCCGACGGGAATGTGAATATCGCGGCTCGTTGCCTGCTCATGGCCGCGCGAGCGCAGCCAGGAAAGCCATGGCTTTTCATGCTCCGGGAGCAGCTGGCGCACGGTAAAGCCTGGCAGCACGCCCTCATAGGTGGTCAGATGCGGATCGTTCGGGTCGAGCTCTCTCGGGTCCGGCGCGGTATCGGTATAACCGAACAATGTCGGGTCGTAACCGCCGCGACGGGCGGCGAGCGCCAGATTGTCGAAGCGTGCATCGAGCGGCGAGCCGTTGCGGCAGACGCGATGATTCATCTGGTAGAGGCCGGTGTAGAGCGTCGCCCGCGCCGGTGAGCAGGGTGCTGCTCCGGCAAAATGCCGGCGGAAGAGCACGCCCTCCCGCGCCAAGGCATCGACCGCCGGCGTCCTGACGCTCGGATGACCCATGGCGGAGAGGCAATCACCCCGCCATTGGTCGGCCGAGATCAGCAGCACGTTCGGGCGTTTGCCCGAGGCGCGTCGCTTAATGCTGGTTGGACTTGGCATGCCAGTTCCAGGCGGATTCGATGATGCGGGAAAGGTCGTATTTCGGCGACCAGCCGAGGATATCGCGTGCCTTGTCGTTGTTGGCGACCAGCGTCGTCGAATCGCCCTCGCGGCGGCCGACATATTCGACCGGGAACGGCCGGTTGGACACGGTTTCGATGGTCGACAGCAGCTCCTTGACCGTCGTACCCGTACCGGTACCGAGGTTCAGTGCCACCGATTCACCACCGCGCAGCAGGTATTCCACCGCCCGCACATGCGCATCGGCGAGATCAAGCACGTGGATATAATCGCGCACGCAGGTTCCGTCGCGCGTATCGTAATCGCTGCCGAAGACCTTGAAGCCCTGGCGGCGGCCGAGAGCCGCTTCGATCGCCAAGGGGATGGCGTGGGTTTCCGGCGTATGCCACTCGCCGATGCGACCTTCGAAATCGGCGCCAGCGGCATTGAAATAGCGCAGCACCACCGAACGGAAGCCGGTATACTGGTCGTAGTCGGCAAGAGCCTGTTCGACGATATATTTGGTCCGGCCATAGGGGTTGATCGGCACCTGCCTGTGGCTTTCATCGAGCGGTACGCTCTGCGGCAGGCCGTAGGTCGCGCAGGTTGAGGAAAAGACGAAAGCCTTCACGCCCGCCGCCTGCGCCGCCGAAAGCAGCGTCAGCGTGCCGATGACATTGTTCTCGTAGAACGCTACCGGGTCCTTGACGGATTCGCCGACCTCGATCAGCGCCGCGAAATGCAGGATGGCGGCCGGCTTGTGCTTTGCCAGCACCTCGTCCAGCCGGGCACGATCCTTGATATCGCCCTCTTCCGCTGGACCCCATTTGACGAATTCGCGATGGCCATTCGAAAAATTGTCGTAGACGACAGGCTGAAAGCCCTTGTTCGCCAAATCCAGGCATGTGTGCGAGCCGATATAGCCTGCCCCGCCGACCACCAGAACCGTTTCCCCTGCCATGTCCATCCTTTCGAAAACGACTTACCCTTGAACAGGGCCAAGACTTAGAGACCTCTAGAAGAGTTGCAAGACGAGAGAAAGACGCGATTTGCGTCGGAAGCGCCAGTCCCATTCTGAGCGGCCCGGCTAGGCCGGCTTTGTTTCTGCATCGCGGCCATGCATCAGGATACCCGTGAGAGCCAGGATCGGCGGCAGCAGGAAGCATTCCATGCCGGCGAACATGAACAGCACTGCCGCTGCCGCGCAGCCGAACGCAAAACCACCGACCGCAGCGCTCATTCGACCGAGCCGGGCGCGGATCGCCGCCTGTGCAACGGGCGTCCCCCCACGGATGAGGTCGGCGATATCAATCATGATCTGCGTTGTTGTGCCCGTCATCAGCGTCGTCGGCGGGGCGGATGAAAGGTGCACGCGGTGCACCGCATTCTGGATGGCCATCGCGGAAACCAGCGTCATCCCCGTGAGGATGGCACGCCAGCCGTCGCCACTCAAAAAAGGGCCGAAGCTGATAGCGAAAATCGCTGCAAGCGCCAGCAGCAGGAACTTCAGGATCAGCATCGACCGCAACACCGGCAAGGCGCGCTGCGTCAAAACATCCGCAAGCAGCCGAACGATAATGACGATGATGCAGAAGACCGGAAGCGCGAGAAGCTTTGCCGTCGCGCCCGATGTCCCAAGCACCATCGACGCCCCGAAGGTAACGAAATTGCCGGTGACATGGGCCGTGAACAGGCCCTGCAGGGCAAGGAAGCCCGCAGTATCGACGAAACCGCCATTGATGCTCATGAGGGTGGGCAGGCTCGGCTTCATCGGCGACCTCGTCTCGGCGTGAAAACAGCTTCGAGTTATCCCGCGGAAACGGCGCCGGTGTCGAGACACCGGCGAAAGGCCTGCACATAAAACCGATGGCGGCGCTAGAAGTCGTGATGTTTTTCGAGGGCGGCGATTTCGTCGGTCACTTCGTCGATCCTGTTTTGCAGATCCACCTCGGTTCCGTCATCGACCTCTTCATCACCAAAACAATAGCGTGCTATATGCAGCTCTAGCTTCGATTCCAGCTCGGCGCGCCTGGCATATAAACGTTCAAGATATCTGTTACGCATCGCGAACCACGCATTCCAAGAATTACGTCTTAGAACACTAAATAAGTTCGGAGCGATAAGGTTTCGAGAAAAATGCCGCGACAATGCGATTTGTCGCGGCATCGGCCGGAAAAGCCTCCCTGCCAAGCCTATCCGCGCGCCGGCATCATTCGCAGCAGCACGCGGTCGCGAAGTACGTAGTGATGCAGCAAGGCCGCAGCGGCATGGATGCCGGCAACGGCAATGATCGCCCAGCCGGTCAGATCGTGGAGTTCGCTGATCACGTGCCGGGTCGCAGGGTCGACGACCACCAAAGGCGGAACGGAAAACAGGCCGAAAAAGCTCGGCAGATTGCCAGAGGCCCAACGCATCAGAAACCCGTAGGAAACCTGCGAGATCATCAGTGCGTAGAGCAGCAGGTGCACCGCCGTTGCCACGACGTGTTGAAGCCCGGAGACAGCCGGCGCAGTGCGCCGATGCGTCGAGAGCCGCCAGACGATGCGCAGGATAAGAACGGCCGAAAGCAGAATGCCGAGCGAAATGTGAAATGAAATAAGCCCGAGGCGTAACGGCGTACCGCGGGCAAAGAAGCCCCAGATCTGCGACGTCCCGAACAACGTGATGACCAGAAGCGCGGTCAGCCAATGCAGCGAGATGGTAAAAACGGTCATAGCGCGCGGATCGGTTATCGGCGCTGGGCATCTTGAAATTGCTCATGATTTTCGATCTCCTTGGGAAGGACGAGACGCAAACACCCCTGATGCCCGCTTTATTCGGTCGCCCGGGAAAGATCGGCAATCTCCCGGCGGCGCGCCGCCGTCGCGCCTATTGCAAAGCCGGGACCTGATATTCACATTGATTTGACTTGCACCTGAATTGACGCTTCCGAACAAAGATTTGCGCTGACATCGGGCCTGGGTTTGGGCTAATCCGGGTCGATTGGTCGAGGTATGTGGCATTGAGCGAAAAGATTGCTGTCATTGGTTTGGGTTATGTCGGATTGCCGGTGGCGATCGCACTTGCCGGGAAATTTCCGGATGTGGTCGGCTTCGATATCAAAGCCTCGCGCGTCGCGGCGCTGAAGGCGGGGGAAGACGACACGAGAGAGGTTGCGTCCGCGCGCCTCAAGGAAACCACGCTGCGCATCACCAGCGAGATGCAGGACCTCGAAGACAGGGATATTTTCATCGTCGCGGTCCCGACACCGATCGACCGCAACCGCCAGCCGGATCTGAGGCCGATGATCTCGGCGTCACGCACCGTCGGCAAGGCGCTGAAGAAGGGCGCCATCGTCGTCTACGAATCGACCGTCTATCCCGGTGTTACCGAAGAAGTCTGCGGCCCGGTGCTGGCCGAAATCTCGGGCCTGCGCCAGGGAGAGGATTTTCACGTCGGCTATTCGCCGGAGCGCATCAATCCCGGCGACAAGGAGCATACCTTCGAGCGAATCGTGAAGGTCGTGGCCGGCGACAACGAGGAAACGCTAGAAAGGATCGCCGCCGTCTATAGCGCGGTCGTCGAGGCCGGCATCCACCGCGCGCCGAGCATCAAGGTGGCGGAAGCCGCCAAGGTGATCGAAAACACCCAGCGCGACCTCAACATCGCCCTCATGAACGAGCTTTCGATCATCTTCGAAAAGATGGACATCCGCACGGCCGATGTCCTGAAGGCGGCGCGGACGAAGTGGAATTTCCTGCCCTTTACGCCCGGTCTGGTCGGCGGCCATTGCATCGGCGTCGACCCCTATTACCTGACCGCCAAGGCGGAAGAACTCGGCTATCACCCCGAAGTCATTCTCTCCGGCCGGCGCATCAACGACGGCATGGGCGCCTTCATCGCCCAGAAGCTCATCAAGATGCTGGTCTCGGCACAGAAGCCAATCAACGGCGCGAAAATCGGTATTTTCGGCCTGACCTTCAAGGAAAACGTACCCGATCTGCGCAACAGCCGCGTTCCCGACATCATCCGCGAGCTGCACCAGTTCGGCCTGGAGCCGATGGTGCATGATCCGATGGCCAGCCACCGCGAAGCGGAAGAGGAATATGGCGTGCGGCTGGTGGCGCTTGCCGATTTCGGCCCGCTCGATGCCGTCGTGCTCGCCGTGCCGCACAAATCCTATCTCGCCGACAATGCCGCCGACATCCTCAAGCTGCTCGATGGCAGCGGCGTCGTCGTCGACGTGAAAGCCGCGCTCGATCCGAACAATCCGCTGCTGCGAGGCCATTCGGTCTGGAGCCTGTAAAGCAATTCCAGGAAAAGTGCGCAGCGGTCTTCCGTCAGGAATTGCGAAAAGCGCAAAGATGGAGCAGCTCACGGCTTCGAAGAAAAGCTGAACCGTTCTGGACCGCTAGCGTCCTTTGAGAAGTGCCGCGACCGTCATCCGGATTCCCCCGTCGACCGTGTAACGCGGCGACCAGC
>JAGWJK010000305.1 GCA_028865845.1 Rhizobiaceae bacterium | reverse complement strand
ATGCTGCAGACGCTGCACAACACCATGAATTCCGGCAAGCGTGTCTATGGCATGAACCGAGGCTCCGTCGGCTTTCTGATGAATGACTATCGCACCGATTGCCTGGCGGAACGGATCGACGCCGCAGTGGAAAATGCCTTTCATCCGCTGCAAATGACGACGCGCAACGATGACGGCACCAGTTCGGTCGCGCTTGCCATCAACGAAGTCTCGTTGTTTCGCCAGTCCTATCAGGCGGCCAAGCTCCGGGTCGAGATCGACGGCCATGTCCGGCTTTCGGAACTGATCTGCGACGGGCTGATGGTGACGACGCCGGCGGGCTCGACCGCCTACAATCTCTCCGCCCACGGCCCCATCCTGCCGCTCGAAGCGCCGTTGCTCGCGATCACGCCGGTCAGCGCCTTCCGCCCTCGCCGCTGGCGCGGCGCGCTGCTGCCCAACAAGGTAACGATCGACATCACGGTTCTCGAGGCCGAAAAGCGCCCGGTGAATGCCGTCGCCGACAACACCGAGGTCAAATCCGTCGTCGGCGTCCGCATCGCCCAGACCGAAGATACCACCGCGCGCATTCTTTCGGATCCCGACCGCTCCTGGTCCGAGAGAATATTGGCGGAACAGTTTTCCGACTGAAAACTATAAGTGACTACGATAGATTCAGGACTGAACCTGATCTCCCTCAATATTAACGGGATAGTTGAAGAGACGACGATTAAATCGGCGTGTCACACAACATTCTGTTGAATTTTCGGTTCACGCACGCCTACTCTCGGGCTTTCCGCCTGGGGGCAGCCGATGTTTAAGATATTTTCTGCGTTTCTTATTGCGATTGGAATTCTGGGGGCTGCGTCGTGCTCCTTTGCGGATGAGCCGGACGCATCCGGGACGGCTTTTGCCGTCACACATGACGGCTGGCTCCTGACGAATGCCCATGTCGTCAGCACATGCACCCGCGTCGAAGTGAAAGGGTTGGGAACTGCGACCGACCAAAAAGTCGATCAGACCAACGACCTCGCCCTGATAAGGATATCCGGCAAGGATATTGCGCCGATCACGTTCAGGAAAACGCCTGTCCGGCTCGGCGAGGACGTCGTTGCAATCGGATTTCCGCTGTCAGATCTTCTCTCGGACTCGATCAAAGTGACGACGGGAAACGTTAATGCGCTGGCCGGCATTCAAAACGACACCCGCTATGTCCAGATCTCCGCTCCGATCCAACCCGGAAATTCCGGTGGCCCCCTCGTCGACAAGAACGGCAATCTGCTTGGCATCACGTCTTCATCTCTGTCGAAGCAGGTGGCTGACGTTATCGGTGTCAATCCGCAGAACGTCAATTTTGCGATACGGTCATCCGTCGCCGAACTGTTCCTTCAGGCACAGGGCCTTTCCTATCAGACCTCGGATGCGGCAGATTCTTCCGCAACGCTCTCCACCGCGGATCTCGCCGACAAAGTGACACCCTCAGTCTATCAGGTGCTGTGTTACGGCCAGGCCAAACAGCAGGCTCAGACCGAGGCCACACCGCAATCCCAGCAAGCGATTGCCGCAGGCCTGCTCGACGCAAGCGGATATGATGCTATCGGCGTCGATTATTCGACGATCAAGGATATGACATACAGCGGATGCAAAGCTCTTTGCACCGGCGACAGCCAATGCCAGGCGATCACGTTCAATAGTCACTACGGCGTCTGCTTTCTGAAAAAGGATGTGGTTGCGCTCATCCGCAACAGCGATGCCATGAGTGCTTATTCCGCGGCATCTGCGCCAAACATCACTCTGTCCAATTTCACCGTCTATCCGAACATGGATATTCCCGGTGGCGACTACAGGCAGATAGTTGGAACCGAATATCTTCCCTGCCTTCTCGAGTGCATCAGGGACAACAACTGCAAGGCATTCTCCTATGTGCGGAGAAAGAATGAATGCTGGCTGAAGGGCAGCCTGGGGCAGCCGCGAGCGATGAAGGGCGTCGAGCTCGGCGTTAAATGACTCGCGGCCGCCATCAGTGCGACTGAGGGGTATCAGGCCAAGCCTTTCAGGATTTCCGGCAGCGCTTCGGGAAAAAGGGGCGTCTGCGAGCCGGCCTCTCTCCAGAAGCCGTGTTCGCCATGGCCTTCGATGTCGATGAAAAGCTCTCGGTCGTAATCCCGTTCGTCGGCGAAGCGGCATTCGATCAGCAGCGCGACCTCGTGCCTCAAGGCATGGCGGACTTCAAAGATCGATTCGGTCGCTCCAAGCATCCGTATCGGCTCGATCGGCACGCCGATCTCCTCCCGCAACTCGCGCACAACCGCCTCGGCTGCGGTTTCGCCAAACTCCACGCCGCCGCCCAAGGGACGATGGTAGGTCAGGCCTCGGCTGTCGTCCCGGCTTTCGAATACCAACAGACCGCCGGTCCGAGGGTGGCAGATAATGGCAAGCGCGACAACGCGGATTTGCGGGCTGGACATCGAAACCCTCTCTTCGTTCAGTTTAGCGGTATTCTGGAATGATGCCGTGAAAGCTGTACCGAGCTCAATAAAAAAGCCCCGTTTCCGGGGCCTTTTCAAGGATATATTCGACTTTCTTAATCGGCGTCATCGACGACTGCGTCAGCCGCACCGCTGATGCGGTGGGCGAGAGCTGCTTCCATGAACTCGTTGAGATCGCCGTCCAGCACGTCGCCGGGCGCGGTGCTGGCAACGCCGGTGCGCAGGTCCTTGACCAGCTGGTAAGGCTGCAGGACGTAAGAACGGATCTGGTGGCCCCAGCCGATATCCGTCTTGGAAGCGGCTTCGGCGTTGGCTGCCTCTTCCCGCTTCATCAATTCGGCTTCGTACATGCGGGCGCGCAGCATGTCCCACGCCTTGGCGCGGTTCTTGTGCTGCGAACGCTCCTGCTGGCACTGCACGACGATGCCGGTCGGGATGTGCGTGATGCGCACGGCCGAGTCGGTCGTATTGACGTGCTGACCACCGGCACCTGACGAACGGTAGGTATCGATGCGGCAATCGCTTTCGTTGATCTCGATCTGGATCGAATCGTCGACGACGGGATAGACCCAGATCGACGAGAACGAGGTGTGGCGACGGGCGTTGCTGTCATAAGGCGAAATGCGCACCAGGCGGTGGACGCCTGATTCCGTCTTCAGCCAGCCATAGGCATTGTGGCCCTTGACGAGCAGCGTCGCGGACTTGATGCCCGCTTCTTCGCCGTCATGGACTTCCATTAGCTCGACCTTGAAGCGCTGGCGTTCGGCCCAGCGGGTGTACATGCGCAACAGCATGTTCGCCCAGTCCTGGCTTTCCGTGCCGCCGGCGCCGGAATGCACTTCGAGATAGGTGTCGTTGCTGTCGGCTTCGCCCGACAGCATGGCCTCAACCTGCCGCCGTGCAGCTTCCGCCTTCAGCGCCTTCAGAGCCTCTTCGGCTTCCTTGATGACGTCGGCGTCGCCTTCTTCCTCGCCAAGCTCGATCAGCTCTACATTGTCGGCAAGCTGGCGCTCCAGCGAGCGCACACCGCCGATGCCGTCGTCCAGCTGCTGGCGCTCGCGCATCAGCTTCTGCGCTTCCGCGGCATCGTTCCAGAGGGTCGGATCCTCTGCCTTGTTATTCAACCAGTCCAGTCGTCTTACCGCCTGATCCCAGTCAAAGATGCCTCCTCAGCAGGCTTATGGCCTGCTTGGTTTCGTCGACTACAGTCTCGATTTCCGCTCGCATGTTCCTGCTTCTTTACCTGGCGGCCCGATGCGAACCGCTACTCAATCAAAAGAATGCTGTGACATAGATAGTGAGGCTGCGGCTGTAAAGCCCCACAGCGTCCTCATCAGACAAATCCGATCGTTCAGAACAAACCGCCGGCGCCGGAAGTCACCGCCTGGTTTGCCTGCGGTGAGGTTTTCAGGATTTCCTCTGGAGCAACCTGAGCCGACGTATCGCCGCCACCGATGACGGTGTAGGTCGTGGCAGGGCCGGTACCCGGCTTGAAGGCTTCCATGATGGCGGAGGGATCGCCGGGCTGCGCCGCCATGCCGGTGGCGCGGTTGACGGCCATCATGTTCATGCCGGCCGGAACCTGGAATTTCTGCGGCTGCTGATCCTTGGTCGCTGCCTGCATGAATTCGTTGAAGATCGGCGCGGCGATCGAACCGCCGGTCGCGCCGCGGCCGAGGGTAACAGGCGTGTCGTAACCGACATAAAGGCCGGCGACGAGGCTCGGCGTGAAGCCGACGAACCAGGCGTCCTTCTCGTCGTTGGTGGTACCGGTCTTGCCGGCGACGTCGGTGTTGAGCTTCACCTTGCCGGCAGCGGTGCCGCGGACGATGACGCCCTGCATCATCGACGTCACTTGATAGGCGGTCATCGGATCGAGCACCTGTTCGCGATTGTCGGCAATGACAGGCTCGTCCTGGTTCTGCCAGTCGGTCGCGTTGCAGGTGTCGCAGACGCGCTCCTCGTGCTTGAAGATGGTCTTGCCATAACGATCCTGAATGCGGTCGATCAGGGTCGGTTTGATCTGCTTGCCGCCATTGGCAATGACCGAATAGGCCGAAACCATGCGCAGCACCGTGGTTTCGCCGGCGCCGAGCGCCATGGCGAGCACGGGGTTCATGTGATCGTAGATGCCGAAGCGTTCAGCATATTCGGCGACCAGCGGCATGCCCATGTCGGCTGCGAGGCGCACCGTCATCAGGTTGCGGGAATGCTCGATCGCGAAACGAAGCGTATGGGCGCCACCGCCTTCGCCTTCGTAGTTTTCCGGCTTCCAAACCTGGCCATTGCTCAGGGTGATCTCCAAGGGATCGTCGAGAATGACCGATGCCGGGGTATAGCCGTTATCCATCGCGGCGGCATAGACGAACGGCTTGAACGACGAGCCCGGCTGACGCTTGGCCTGGGTGGCGCGATTGAATTCCGACTGAGCGTAGGAGAAGCCGCCGACCATGGCGAGCACACGGCCGGTGTGCGGGTCCATGGCGACGAGGCCGCCCTGCACCTTCGGCGGCTGGCGCAGGCGATAGGTGTTGGAATTGGCGTCGCCGGTCTTTTCGACAAAGACCACGTCACCAGGATTGAGGACACCGGTCGGCGATTTCGCGGTCTTGCCGCCGCCAGCCGGACGGAAGGCCCAGCGCATGTCGGCGGCGGCGATGGTACCGCGCTTGCGATCGGTCGAAACCTTGCCCGCCGCGTCGACATCCGGCTGCAGCCCGATATCGACATTCTGATCGGAAACGGCGAGCACCACGGCGAGCTGCCATTCCGGCACGTCGGCGAGCGCCGGCACCTTCGAAAGCTCAGCACCCCAATCCTGCGACGTCACAATCTGCTTGATCGGACCATGGAAGCCACGGCGCTCGTCATAATCGACGAGACCATCCTGAAGCGCCTTGCGTGCTTCGAGCTGCATCTGCGGGTCGAGCGAGGTGCGCACCGAAAGGCCGCCTTCGTAGAGCTGCTTTTCACCATATTGGTCGATCAGCTGGCGGCGTACTTCTTCGGCGAAATAATCCGAGGCGAACAGAGACGGGCCACTCCTCGGCGGCACGACGCCGAGCGGCTGTTTCTTGGCTTCCTCACCATCACTCTGATTGACGTAACCGTTTTCCACCATGCGGTCGATGACCCAGTTGCGGCGGGTTATCGCGGCGTCGGCATGGCGGAACGGATTGTAGTTCGACGGCCCCTTGGGCAACGAAGCGAGATAGGCCGATTCGGCAATCGTCAGCTCGTTGACCGACTTGTTAAAATAGGTCAGCGCCGCGCCGGCGATACCGTAGGCATTCTGGCCGAAATAGATTTCGTTGAGATAAAGCTCGAGGATCTTGTCCTTGCTGTAGGCCTGCTCGATGCGGAACGAGAGAATCGCTTCCTTGAGCTTGCGGTCGAAGGTCTGGTCGGCCGACAAGAGGAAGTTCTTGGCAACCTGCTGCGTGATCGTCGATGCACCGACGAAGCGGCGTCCAGAACCGATATTCTGCAGGTTGACCGCGACGGCGCGCATCAGGCCGCCGATGTCGACACCGGGGTGATTGTAGAAATTCT
>JAGWJK010000304.1 GCA_028865845.1 Rhizobiaceae bacterium | reverse complement strand
ACGGACGAAGTCGAGGTCGGGAACCTCGAAATCGTCAGGCCGCTGGAGCTGCGGCTGGACAGGATGGCGGAGCTCTCGACGATCCTATCTCCCGAGACCGGCGATATCGAAATTCGTTCGCGCGAGCGACTGAGCAGCGACGACTGGACGGTTCACGCCGTTGCGCGTGGTCGTCGGGCGATCGACGATGGTCTTACGGAAGATCTGGCCGGACGGCGTGCCGATGCGCAGAAAGCCGTTCTGACGTCCGAGAAGACCTATGAAACGGCGGAACGCTTCGGCCTGAGCTATGGTCGGTATTTCCAGCTGCTTTCGCAGGCAACGGCCTACGGGCGTGACATCATCGATGTCGAACTGAAATCGGCAAATGCGCCGACGCATCCGTTCGTGACCTACAATCTCAATCCGATGTCGGTCGATGCGGCATTCCATGGCCTCGTTGCATTGTTCGATCAGCTTTCCGGCGATGAGGCCGGCGCGCCCTATATTCCGGTGCGGTTCGGCACGGTAAGGGTGTCGGGCAAGGGCCGGGCTGTTGCGAAAGCAGTGATCGAGATCGATCGGTTCAGCCAGAATTCGATCAAGGTTCGCTTCCGGATGTTCGACGCCGAAGGTGGCCTGATCGCTACGTTCGCCGACTGCCGCTTCCGCCGCGCCTATTTGCGCCGACATACGACCCTCGACACCGTCGCGTTCCATTACGAAACCGTTCCGTCGGCGGTCTTCGCGCGTCAGCCGGCGCCTGATGTGGTGCTTCCGGATGTTTCGAGCCTCGACAGTTTCGGTGACGACGGTTCGGTCGACAATGCGACCCTGCTTCTCGACGCGGCGATTTACCGGGCATGCCACGAGATAGCTTTGGCCGTTGCGCGGCGGGATGGTTCGATTTCGATTGCCAATCTTCCCGAGGAGCCGGATTTCCGGTCATTCCTGGTCAATTGCCTTTATATTCTTGAGGATGCGGGAATTGCCTCGTCCGATGACGGCGAATGGCGTGTCCCATCCGAGTTCACCTTGCCGCCGCTGGGTGAAAGTCTGCAGGAGCTTTATCGCGAGGATGCGGGGCGGGTCGCCGAAGCCGTTCTCGTCAACAATGCCTATTGCGAAACTTTGGAGCGCCTAGCCGCCGTCAATACGTATGTGCTTGGTGAGCAGGAGAGCAAGGCAGTTGCCCATGGCGTCGGCGGTGCGACGCTGGAGCATGTGCTTGTCCACTCTCCATTGAGCATCCGGCGGCTCTCGCTCGTCGCCGACGCGCTGCGCGCATCGCTTGCAACCAATTCCGCTACCGTCGATTGCATTCTCGAGGTCGGGTCGATCTCCACCGCCTTCAGTCAGCGGCTGGCCACAATTGCAGCCGACGTGGGTGCAACGCTGGTCGTCGCCGAGCCGCGGGAGCAGGTGCGGCGGGCTCTTGAGATCACTTTCGAGCGGGATGCGCACGTCGTCGTCACGGACCCCAGCCGGCTTGCCGAACAACCACTTGCCGACATCATCGTCGCGTCCGGCGATCAGAGCCAGAATCTTCTGTCACGCAACGAGAGTATCAAGACCGCCGTTCGGGCAGCGGCCGAGCGCGGCGCACAGCTCCTGTTTGCTGATCAGGCGCCAAGCGTTTTCAACGATTTCGCCTTCGGTCTGTCCGAGGGCTGGTTTGCAGGCAGTCAATCGCCGCAGTTTCCGATCGGGCAGCTTGGAACGCCGCAGCAGGTGGAGGACATTCTTGCCGCTCTCGGCTTCGACAAGCCTGAGGCCCAAGAGAACGTCTTTGCGGAAGGCACGCTGATCACGGCATTTGTCGCGTCGAACGGTTATGCCGAAAAGCTGCCGACGACCGCCGGAATCCATGGATCGCTGCTGGTTCTGGCCGAGCAGGCAAAAAGCCATCTCGCTCTTGCGGACGCGTCCCCGATCGTTGTGGATGCCAGCGCGCCGCTGTCTGATATTGACGAGATACTGGCACAGATTTCGCAGCCGGTTCGCGTTCTTTACCTCGCAGAAAGGTCGGCCGACAGAGACTCATGGGGACTGTTGCTGACGCCAGTGCAGACGTTTGCGGCCGTGTCGGACGCTATATCGCGATATGTCGCTATATCGCGATATGTAGCGACCGGTCTTTCGGGCCAGCGTCCGCGTATCGTCGTTGTTGCTCCTGGCGGCTCGCCTGTTGCGAGCCCCGATATCGACGAAGCAAATGCCGGGCTTTGGGCTTTCGCGCGCGTTCTTCAGAATGAATATGATGTGTTTGATATTCATCTGCTCGACGCGGAAATCGACGACCAGCGGGTGAGCAAGGTCATCGAGACCCTCTTGTCGGCTGAGACCGACAATCGCGAGTGGGTGCTTGATCACAATGGCGCCGTTCGCGAAATCAGGGCGCTCGCCGGCCCGCTTGTCGTCGTCGAAAGCACGCGCCGGGATGTTGCGGCAGCGACGATCCGCCAACACACGAGCGGTCGCCTGGATAGCGTTGCCTGGGAGGAGACGGATATCCCCCAGCCATCAGACGAGGACGTCGTCGTCGCAGTCGAGGCCACCGGCCTAAATTTCCGCGATGTCATGTGGGCAATGGGATTGCTTCCGGAAGAAGCGCTGGAAGACGGTTTTGCCGGCGCGACCATCGGCATGGAATTTGCGGGCCGCGTCTTGGCAACGGGAGCCGCCGTCTCTGACCTGAAACCGGGTGACAAGGTGATGGGTATCGGTCCCGCAGCATTTTCGACCCACGTTCGGGTCCGCCGCGAAGGCGTCACGAAGCTCCCCGAGAGAATGGAAACGGTTGCGGCCGCCACCGTACCGGTCGCTTTCCTGACCGCCTATTACGCGATGATCGAACTCGGGCACATACAGCCCGGCGAGACGATATTGATCCACGGTGCCGCAGGCGGTGTCGGACTTGCCGCGCTTCAGATCGCCAAGCTCAAGGGTGCGAAGGTCATCACCACGGCTGGCACCGCCGAGAAGCGGCGGTTCCTCGAGTTGCTCGGCGCCGATCATGTGCTTGATTCGCGTTCGCTCGATTTCGTCGCCGGTGTTCGTCGCGTTACGCGCGGGGAAGGGGTCGACCTTGTTCTCAACTCGCTGTTCTCCGAAGCGATGGAGCGTAGCATCGAGCTGGTGAAGCCGTTCGGTCGCTTCCTGGAACTGGGCAAGCGCGATTATTACTCCGATCGCAAGCTTGGTCTGCGGCCTTTCCGGCGCAATATCAGCTATTTCGGGATCGATGCCGACCAGTTGCTGATTAGCGCGCCGGCCTTGACCAAGCGGATTTTTGCGGAGCTCGGCGTGCTTTTTGCCGAAGGCAAGTTGTCACCGCTGCCTTATAGGGCCTTTGCCTACAGCGAAATCGGCAGCGCCTTCCGCCTGATGCAGAATGCCGGGCATATCGGCAAGATCGTTGTCCGACCGCCGGTTCTCGGCGTCGATAGCGTATTGCCGGCGCCTGCAAAGGCGCTGCGGCATGATCCGAACGGCGTCTTCCTTGTTGCCGGTGGCATCGGCGGCTTCGGTCTCGCCGCCGCCGATTGGCTGGTCTCCAGGGGCGCTCGACGCATCGCGCTGTGTTCGCGTCGCGGCGTCGCCGACGAGGATACGCTGAAATCGATTGCCGATTGGGAAAGGAAAGGTGTCGTTGCGACACTGCATGCCTGCGACATCACCGACGAGAGTGCGGTCGAAGCCCTGCTGGGCGATCTACGCGCCGAAGCACCACTGAAGGGTGTCGTTCATGCCGCCATGGTACTCGACGACGCGCTTCTCGCGAACTTGACGCCGGAGCGCAACAAGCCGGTCGTCGACGTCAAGGTTCGCGGCGCTGAAATCCTTCACCGCTTGACTGCGGCCGACAGCCTTGACCTGTTTCTGATGTTCTCGTCGGCAACGACGATGCTCGGCAATCCCGGTCAGGCAAATTATGTGATCGCCAATGGCTATCTCGAAGGATTGGCGCGAGCCCGTCGTGCCGCTGGCCTGCCGGCGCTTGCGGTCGGTTTCGGCGCGATCGCGGACAAGGGATTTTTGGCGCGCAACGTCGAGGTCAACGACCTCCTGTCGAAACGCATCGGCAAGGCTTCGCTGAAGGCTCGCGATGCGCTCGAACAGGTCGAGCGTTATATGGGCGTCGATACCGGCAAGCCCGATGCTGCCGCGGTGATGATCGCTGAAATCGATTGGAGCGCTGTACGCATGCTGCCGATCGCCGGCCGTTCGCTGTTCGAGGCGCTGATGCGGCACGCCGGCAGCCATCAGTCGCTGAACGATGGCGACACCGTCGATCTGCGCGAATTGATCAAGGGCAAGTCCGAAGAGGAGGCGCAGGCTGCCCTGCATGCGCTCGTCGCCTCCGAGATCGCTGCCATCCTGAGGGTGACGGAGGACACGATCACGCCGGAGAAAGTGTTGAAGGATATCGGTCTGGACAGCCTGATGGCCATGGAACTCGGCATGAGCTTCCAGCAGAAGACCGGTTTCGATATTCCGCTGAGCGGTGTCGGCGAAGGGACCACGGTCAGCGACGTTGTCAGCCGGCTGCGGGATCGCGTCATGAACCGCACCAGCGATGACGACGACGGCACTGATGTAAGCGAGGATGAGGTTGTGAGCCGCTTGGTGCAGAGCCATTCGCCGCAGCAACCCCAGAGGGCCGCGCAATCATGACGAAAGACACAGACGATCAAGCACCGGCAAGCGGCAACAAGAGCAGCTTGCTGGACCAGATGCGACGCGCCAGCGAAACCTCCGGGCGAAATCGCGCAGAACGGTTGAATCGTCAGGCGCAGCAGCTGGTCCGCCAGGCCGTCCGCTTCGAGGATCTGCCGGAATACAAGCGTGTGCTGACGCAGAAGATGGCGAGTGAGATCGCGGGGATCGCCAATCCTTTCTACCGCTCCCACGACGTTGCCGCCGGCGCGACGACGCGGATGGGCGGGCGCGACTTCATCAATTTCGCTTCCTACGATTATCTGGCAACCAATACTCACCCGCTCGTCGCGGAACGTGCCAAGGAAGCGATCGATCGCTTCGGCATTTCCGCATCCGCCAGCCGTCTGGTTGCCGGCGAACGGCCCGTGCATGTAGAGCTGGAGCGGGCGCTCGCCGAGCTCTACGGTGTCGACGCCGCTGTGTGCTTTGTCAGCGGTTACCTCACCAATGTCGCGGCGATCGGTTGTTTGATGGGGCCGCAGGATCTCGTGATCCACGACGAATTCATTCACAACAGCGCGCTTGCCGGGATCAAACTCTCGGGCGCGGCGCGGCGCCTGTTCAAGCACAATGATGCCGAGAATCTCGAAAGCATCCTGAAGACGCTGTCTTCCGATTTCCGTCGCATCCTCGTCATCGTTGAGGGTATCTATTCGATGGACGGAGATATCGCCGATCTGCCGGCATTGCTGGAGCTCAAGTCCCGCTATGGCTTCTGGCTGATGGTGGACGAGGCGCATGCGCTCGGCGTTCTCGGCGATCACGGCCGCGGCACGTTCGAGCATTTCGGCGTCGATCCGCGCGATGTCGATATCTGGATGGGAACGCTCTCGAAGACGACCTCGAGCTGCGGAGGCTACATCGCCGGAAGCAGCGCGCTCGCCGATATCCTGAAGGCAGAAGCCGGTGGTTTCGTCTACAGCGTCGGCCTCGCGCCGGTTCTCGCAACGGCTGCCATTGCTGGCCTGGAGATCCTGACGTCCGAACCGGAGCGTTCGGTGCGACTGCGGCGCAACGGCAATCTCTTCCTGCAATATGCCAAGGAAGCGGGTCTGGACACCGGGCTCAGCCTCGGCTTTTCCGTCGTCCCGGTCATCGTCGGAGATTCGCTGCGTGCGGTGCAGCTCTCCAACGATTTGCTGGAGGAGGGGGTCAACGTTCTGCCGATCATCCACCCCGCCGTCCCTGAGGGAATGGCAAGGCTGCGATTCTTTATCACCTGTGATCACACTCCCGAGCAGATACGCCACTCGGTTGCGTTAACTGCTGGAAAACTCAAAGATTTACGGGATCGGAATTTCGGCTTAGGTTCCATCGAC
>JAGWJK010000303.1 GCA_028865845.1 Rhizobiaceae bacterium | reverse complement strand
GACCAACCGCGCCAGCCAGTCGCACGAGCAGGCGATTGCCATGCATCAGGACGTGCTGGAAGCGATCCGCATGCGCCGCCCCGACGATGCCCGCCATGCCATGGAGCGGCTGATCGGCGTTGCCCGCGCCGAGATTTCGGACGCCCTCCGGAAAGCCCGAACGTAAGCGTATGGCATTGCCGCTAAGTTCATGCCAATTTACCGCCCATCCGAAAGACTGAGCGCGGCAAGGTCTCCATGTTGCTTACACTCCTCGCCGATCCGATCGTCCAGTTCTGCATCCTGGTCGTCGTCGGGACCTTCATCAGCCGCTTCCTGCTGCGCCACCGGCGCGCCGGGAGACTGATCGGCCAGATCGCGTTTTTCGTCAGCCTGACGGCACTACTGCTTTATCACGGCATCGTGCCCTATGAGCCGACCCCGCCGCAACAAACGGTGACGCTTCGGATCTTCATCGGTTTTGCCAAGATCGTCTGGTGGATCAACGGCGCCTGGGTGCTGGTCGCCTCGGTGCGGCTGTTCCTGATCTTCGAGCGCAAGCCGCGCGAGGGCCGGTTGCTGCAGGATCTGATCGTCGGCATCATCTATCTGGGCGCCGCTCTTTCGGTGGTCGCCGACGTCTTCAGCGTGCCCGTCGGCACGTTGATCGCGACATCGGGCGTCTTCGCCATCATTCTCGGTCTCGCGCTGCAAAGCACGTTGAGCGACGTCTTTTCCGGAATCGCGCTCAATCTCGGCAGGCCCTATTCGGTCGGTGACTGGGTGGTGCTAGACAACGACATACAAGGGCGCGTCGTCGAGACCAACTGGCGCGCCACGCATCTGTTAAGCGGCACCAACGACCTGGTCGTCATCCCCAACAGCGCGCTTGCCAAGACGCGGATCACCAACCTATCGAGCCCTGACGAAAGTCATGGCGTCACCATCACCGTCCGCGTCGAACCGACCACCCAGCCCAAGGTCATCGTTGACGTGATGCGCAATGTGCTAATCAGCTGCAATTCGATCCAGAAGACGCCGGAACCCAGCGTGATGATCGATTCGATCGACGGACAGGCTGTCGAACTGCAGCTGTTTTTCCGCATTCGCGACATATCGCAGACAACCGCCGCCAAGAACGAGATCTACGATCTGATCTATCGCCACTCCAAGGCGGGCGGACTCAGACTGGCGAGCCCTTCGGGCACCCTGCAGCTGCCGCCGGACATGCAGCCCGACACGACAGGCGCAGCCCAGCATCCGGGTACTCCCTGGCGCCTGCTCAGCAATATCCCGCTGTTCTCGTCGCTCACCGAAGACGAGAAAGAGCACGTCGCGACCCACATGGCGCGGCGCACCTACCAGAAAGACAGTGTGATCGCCGCCCAGGATTCCCGGCTGCGCTCACTGATGATCGTCCGCTCCGGCGTCATCAGCATCACGCGCAGCGAGGCACAGCGCCAAATCGAGCTCACTAGGCTCGCCCCGGGCGACTATTTCGGCGAAGGCGGTGTGCTGATGGGTTCGGGCGAGGTCGGCACCATCAAGGCGCTGACCTTCGTGGTGATCTACGAGATCGGCGAAGACTGTCTCGCGCCCTTACTGCACGACCGTCCGGCGATCGCGGATGAACTCGGAACCATCATGTCGAAACGCATCGAGGCCGAACGCCATCTCTTCGGCGCCAACGAGATGCTCGTAAACGGCGCACCGATCGGGTCGCTGACGTCGCGAATCCGACATCTGTTCCAATTGCAGCACGACTGACCAGACCGGCGAAGCAGAGACGGCGCCGGTCCCTCAGTTCGATTGCTGCTGCGGTACGGCTTGCGACGGCTGAGCGGCGAAGAACGCCTTGGCATCGGCGCTGAACTGCTGGCGCGACGGCGGCCGCGTGTAGAACATGTGCCCGCCATGGTAGAGCTTCAGCGCCACACGATCGGCGAAAGCCTGCGGCATATGATCCAGCACGTATTTGTTGACGCCGTATGGCACGATCAGGTCGCTGTAGCCCTGCGCCACCATCAGCCGGAACGACGGCACGAGCGACAGCATCTCCTTGAGATCATCGGTGCCGCTGGCATTCAGCCGCGAACCGCCGTTGCGGCCGTTCCATTTCCAGTGCTCGTTCACCGATTCCGACAGCAGGGTGTAGGTCATGTCGGTATGAAAGCCGAGTTCATCGCGGGCATAGGCCGAAAAAGCCCCGCCATAGGCCCGGACGAAGCCGTCCAGGATCGGATCTTCGCCGTGATTTTCGGATTCTGGATAGGGATCGGGAGCAAGAAACGACGAGTCGTAGGCGCTCACGACATCACCGCCGTCGCCGTCGGAATGCTTGATATAGGCCGAGCCGAGGAAGCCCTGATTCTTGGTCACCACATCGACGGGAATGCCGGTGAGCTTGGCGACGCGTTCATAGAAAGCGCGTCCGGCGTCCCCTGACGGCGGCGGTCCGGCAAGCGTCGGCAGATATTCGTTCAGCGCAAATTTTTCGGCATCCCGCACTGCTTGCTCGGTGAAGGCGTTCTGCCGCTCCAGCTCGCCGGCGGCAAGCGAAGGCAGCTCCAGCGCTGCGCCGAGCGCGTAGTCGTTCGCGCCAAAGACCAGCCGCCCTTCGATCAGCGGCGATATCATCACGATGCCGGAGAGCAAGATGCCCTGGTCGCGCCGCAGGCTGGTGGCGACCTTCGCCGAGCGCAGGCCGCCATAGCTCTCTCCGAGGATATATTTCGGCGAGGCGCTGCGGCCGTTGTGGGCGACATAAAGCGCGATCGCTTTCGACAGGCTCTCGGCATCGGTGTGCACGCTGTAGAAATCATTGGCATCGTCAGGCTTCACCGTGCGGCTCCAACCGGTCCCGATCGGATCGATCAGAACCAGATCGGTGAATTCGAGCCAGCTCTGAGGATTGTCGACGAGCTTCGCATTGGCGCCATCGCGCGCATCCGGACCAAAATCGAGAATGCGCGGGCCGACCAATCCGAGGCTCAGAAAGGCCGAAGCCGCGCCGGGTCCGCCGTTGAAGACGAAGGTGACCGGCCGGTTCGGATCGCGGTTCTTGGCGACATAGGAAGTATAGAAGATCGCCGCCGTGCGCTGGCCGTCTTCCCCGAAAAGATCGAGCGTGCCGGCGGTTGCCGTATAGGGAATGCTCTTGCCGCCGGCATTCAGCACGTGATCGCTGACCGCATCGGCCGGCAGAAGCGAAAGGACGCTGCCGCCGCCGTTGGAGCGACCTTCGGAATGCCCCTGATCCGAGGACGCCGCAAAAGCCAACGTCGAAACGAGAGAAAAGACCAGCGCAAGACCGGGAACGATGTGACGAAAAGACATGAATGAGCACCCTTTATCGGCCCCGCGCATCGACGCCGTCATTCCCGGATACTAGTCACCAACGGTGACAGCGAGAACTCAAGAGATGTTGATCGACGATTACGCTGTCCTATCCCTTTGACGGGAAATTGGTATTGAGCGCCCACCGGCCATTTGCCAAGGTGCCGCCGGGGAAACCAAATCCGAACCGGAACCACAGGGAATCTGACGATGAAACAGGATATCGAAATCACGACCGGCGACGGCGTCGCAAAAGCCGCCATCTTCCGCCCCGACAATGGCGCCTCGGCGGAGCGCGGCATCATCTTCTACATGGATGCCATGGGACCGCGCGCTTCGCTGGACGGCATGGCCCAGCGGCTCGCCGATGCCGGCTATACCGTGCTGCTGCCCGATCTCTTCTACCGCTTCGGCGCCTATGGGCCCTTCGGCGGCAACGCTTTCGGCGACCCGAGCGCACGCGAAACGATCCTGAAGATGCTGCATGGCACGACGCAGGAGATGACCAAGCGCGACAGCGGCACCTTCATCGAGACGCTGACCGCTGCCGGCGCCTCTGGTCCGATCGGCACCGTCGGCTATTGCATGGGCGGCGCCCGCGCGATCACTGCCGCCGCCAGCTATTCCGACCGCATCGCTGCTGCGGCCAGCTTCCACGGCGGCAATCTGGCAAGCGAGGCCGAAGACAGCCCGCATCGCCTGGCGGCCGACATCAAGGCCCGTGTCTATGTCGGCGTCGCCGGCGTCGACAACAGCTTCCCGCCAGAACAATCGGCCCGTCTCGCCGAAGCCTTCCGCACCGGCGGCGTCGATCATATCATCGAGAATTATGTCGGCATGGCCCATGGCTGGACCGTTCCCGACCACGGCGTCTACAACGAAACCGGTGCCGAGCGTCACTGGAAGCGCCTGCTGGAACTCTTCGACGAGACACTGGCCTAGAGCGGTTCAGCTTCTCACGGAAGCAGAGAACCGCTCCATCTTTTTGTTTTTTCGCAATTCCGGACGGAAAACCGCTGCGCACTTTTCCTGGAGTTGCTTGAACAACCTCAATAAACACGAAAATCCCGCCTCCGAGGTCGGAAGCGGGATTTTTTGACGGCGATGTCAGGATATCCGGCGGATATCAGAATTTGATCATGTCGATCTTGGTGAGCGTCGTCTTCTGCGACACGCCGGGCGCGTTCACCATATGCCAGGCGACATATTGCTCGGCGTAAGGATCGGTCGACGACATGCCGTCGACGGGGATGATGATGTTCATGCCGTTGAGCGCAGCGTCGGTTGCCGTATCGAGGACAGCACCCTCGGCTGCCGTGCCGGTGACGATCACGGTCTTGATGCCCTTGTCCGACAGGATGTTGCGCAGGTTGGTGCCGACGAATTTGTCGGGGCCTGACTTGACGATCGGGTCGCTGGCGAGCGGTGCCAGCACCGTGGCGATATCCTGAGGTTCGCCGGCGCCGCCGAGGCTATAGACGACGAACACGCCCTTGGCGCGGGCCTCATCCAGCATCGCCTTGACCTTCGGCAGCGAGGCGAGGCAGCGCGGCTTGGTATTCTTGTTGCACGGCCCTTTCGTCGGGTCCTGCGCACCATTGAAATCGAGGATCAGCAGCGCCGTCGTCTTCTGGTCGATATTGACAGGCTTTAGCTCCGGCGCTGCCGGCGCTTTCACGTTCTGCCAGTCATCGATAATGGTCTGCGCCGAAGCGGACGAGACGCCAACCGGGCCGAAGGCGGCACTCAGCGCGATGAAACCAGCGCCGAGAACTGCGACGGCCTTGTTTGTCACGATACCAAATCGCTTCATGAATCTCCTCCTTCGAACCCACAGGTTTTCGGTCTGTCCGGTGAATTTGATAGGTCAAAGCCCGGAGGATGATAACGAAACTCTTCGTGATCCCGATGTTACCAAAAAGGCCGGGATTGCTCCCGGCCTTCGATTTCACCCGCCTCAGGCGGCGAAGATGATGTCTTCCGCCTCGATCTTGGCGGCGTCGATCTCCATCGCGAGACCCGGGCGATCCGGCACCTCGATCATGCCTTCGACGATGTCGATCGGATCGACGAGGAAGTGCTGGTGCACGGCGTTCCACTTCACCAGATACTCCTGGTAGGGCGTATGGATCGGCGACTGCACCGCCGAGAAATGCGCGGTCGCAAAGGTCGAATGGCCGTGCGGAATGGTGATGAGATCGTGCGCCGTGGCAAAGGCGGCAATCTTCAGCGTTTCCGTCAGGCCGCCGCACCAGTAGATGTCGGGCTGGATGACATCGAGCGCTTCGGATTCGATGAAACGCTTGAAGCCCCAGCGGGTATATTCGTGCTCGGCGCCAGAAAGCGGAATGCGGATGCGCTGGCTGAGCTTGCGATAGCTGTCGATGCGATCGGGCATGACGCATTCCTCCAGCCAGCGCGGCTTGTATTCCTCGATGCGCTCGGCGAGATCGACGACATAATTGACATCCATTGCCTGCCAGCAATCGAACATCAGATCGTAATCTTCGCCGACCGCCTCGCGCAGCGTGCGCACCAGTTCGACATTCTTCTTCATGCCCTCGGCGCCGCTCATCGGGCCGTGGCGGAAGAACCACTTCTGGGCGCGATAGCCCTTTTCCTTGTATTCGATCGCCCACTCGCGCACCTTGCCGGCGTCGAGCACGGCAAAGCCGAGCATCGAGGCATAAGCGGGGATCTTCGTCTGCGTCGGGC
>JAGWJK010000302.1 GCA_028865845.1 Rhizobiaceae bacterium | reverse complement strand
GTGGCCTGCGGGTCGGCGTCGTCGTTGCCGTCGCGGCTGTCGGAGAGGCTGATACCCCAGTCGTTGCGCAGGCAGCTGCTGTCGTGCAGCTGCTCGAGATGGTCGTTGAAGTTGGAGATCTGCGACTGGGCAAAGCGCTTGGCGGCATCCGCCTGGGCATTGACCAGACCGGCGACCTCGGCATCCTTCGACGGGTCCGAACGCGGTGCCACGATGAAGCTGATCTTCGTCGGCGCCGAGGTGCCGGCAGCCCCCGTCAGCGTGAAGGTCGCAACCGCCGTGCCGGTGAAGGTCGGCGTGGCAGTGAACTTCATCAGGAAGTGTTTGGATGCGATGATCTGGGCAATCACCTCTTCGGAGGAAGAGGCGGTATCCCCGAGCGTGATCAGCGCCGTACCGGCCGAGGGCGGTGACAGGGAAATCAGCTTGGCGTTGCTAAACGGGCCGCCGGTTGCACCCGCAGTCAGATCCACGGTCACCGTGCCGCCGCCCGTCAGGTTACGCGTTGCCGGCACGGCCGTCACCGCCGGCTTCTCGATCGCGAACGTATAGGTACCAGTTCCGATCTGGCCGCGCGCATCTGTCACGAGAACGGTAAAGTTGTTGCTTCCGACGGTGGTTGGTGTGCCGGAGAGCAGGCCGGTTGCGGCATCAAGTGCAAGGCCGTCCGGCAGCGTGCCGCTGGCAACGGTGTAGCGATAGGGTGCCGTGCCGCCCGAAGCGGTCAGCGTCTCGCTGTAATCGATGCCGACAAGTCCCTTCGGCAGGCTGGTCTGCGCAATCGCAATCGCCGGCGCAGACACCGTCAGGCTGAAGGTCGCGCTGGCGCTGGCGCCATTGCCGTCGCTTGCCGTCACCGTATAGGTCTTGGCCGCCTGAAGAACCGTCGGCGTGCCGCTGATCGTCCCCGTCGCCGTCGCGAAGGAAAGGCCGGATGGCAGGGCCGGCGCAATGGCATAGGTAAGCGTGCCGCTGCCGCCCGACGCCGTCACCGGCACGAACGCCGTCGCGGCCCGGTCGATGGTGAGCACGGTCGAGGCGACCGCCTGTTTCGCCGTCACCGCTCCGTCCACCGTCAGGTGGAAGCTGGCTGTGCCGGTCGCACCGACGGCATCGGTCACCGTCACCGTATAGGCGGTTGCTGCATGGGCTGCCGTCGGCGTGCCGCTGATCACACCGGTCGCCGCATTGAGCGTCAGACCTGCCGACAGCGCCGGAGAGACGCCAAAGCTCAGCGGCGCCGTGCCGCCTGCAGCCGTCACCGGCGTGAAGGCCGTCGCCGCATGGCCTGCGGTGAGCACGGTGGAGGCGACCGACACGGTCGCCGTCACCGAACCGTTGACCGTCAGGCTGAAGCTTGCCGATCCCGTCGCGCCATTGTGGTCGGTCGCCGTGATGGTGTAGCGCGCCGCTGCATGGGCTGCTGTCGGCGTGCCGGTGATCGCACCGGTTGCCGCATTGAGCGTCAGGCCTGCAGGCAGGGTCGGAGAGACCCCGAAGCTCAGGGGCGCTACCCCGCCCGCTACCGTCACCGGCGTGAACGATGTCGCCGCATGGCCAACGGTCAGCACGGTGGAGGCCAGCGACACCGTCGCCGTCACCGATCCATCGACCGTCAGGCTGAAGCTTGCCGTCGCTGCCGCACCATTCGCGTCCGTGACCGTCACCGTGTAGTTGGCTGCAGTATGCACAGCCGTTGCCGTGCCCGTTACCGCACCGGTCGTGCTGCTGATCGACAAGCC
Organism: Rhizobiaceae bacterium; assembly: GCA_028865845.1. GTDB lineage: Bacteria > Pseudomonadota > Alphaproteobacteria > Rhizobiales > Rhizobiaceae > Rhizobium. The sequence goes on along the minus strand of JAGWJK010000302.1, from coordinate 4,296 downwards.
GGCCGGAAGCGCCGGTGAGACGGTATAATGCAGCGTGCCCGTGCCGCCGGCACCGGTGACCGGCGTGAATGATGTCGCGGCATGCCCTGCCGTCAGCACCGTCGACGCGACCGCCTGCGTGGCAACCGGCGCACCGTCGACCGTCAGGCTAAAGCTTGCCGTTGCCGTTGCACCATTGGCGTCGGTCACCGTCACCGTGTAGTTGGCCGCCGCATGGGCTGCGGTTGCCGTGCCCGTGACCGCACCGGTCGTGCTGCTGATCACAAGTCCAGCCGGAAGCGTTGGCGAGACGGTATAATGCAGCGTACCGGCACCACCTGCACCGGTGACCGGCGTGAATGAGGTTGCCGCATGTCCTGCTGTCAGCACCGTCGAAGCCACCGCCTGCGTGGCAATCGGCGCACCGTCGACCGTCAGGCTGAAGCTTGCCGTTGCCGTTGCACCATTGGCGTCCGTGACTGTCACGGTGTAGCTGCTCGCCGCATGGGCTGCGGTTGCCGTGCCCGTTACGGCACCCGTCGTGCTGCTGATCGCAAGCCCGGCCGGGAGTGCCGGCGAGATCGTATAGCGCAGCGTGCCCGTGCCACCGGCACCTGTGACCGGCGTAAACGATGTCGCGGCATGCCCTGCCGTCAGCACCGTCGAGGCAACGGATTGCGTCGCGGTGACTGAGCCATTGACCGTCAGGCTGAAGCTTGCCGTTGCCGTTGCACCATTGGCGTCCGTGACTGTTACGGTGTAGTTGGCTGCCGTCTGGGCCGCGGTCGCCGTGCCAGTAATGGCACCCGTCGCGCTGCTGATCGTCAGGCCAGCAGGTAGCGTCGGCGAGACGGTATAATGCAGCGTGCCTGTACCGCCGGCACCGGTAACCGGCGTGAACGACGTCGCTGCATGCCCTGCCGTCAGCACAGTTGAGGCAACCGCCTGCGTGGCAACCGGTGCGCCGTCGACCGTCAGGCTGAACGTCGCCGTCGCTGTCGCACCATTCGCGTCCGTGACTGTCACCGTGTAGCTGGTTGCCGCATGGGCTGCGGTTGCCGTGCCCGTTACGGCACCCGTCGTGCTGCTGAGCACAAGCCCAGCAGGCAGTGCCGGTGAGATCGTATAGCGCAGCGTGCCCGTGCCGCCGGTACCTGTGACCGGCGTGAATGAGGTTGCGGCATGTCCTGCCGTCAGCACCGTCGAGGCGACGGATTGCGTCGCCGCGACCGAGCCATTGACGGTGAGGCTAAAGCTCGCCGTCGCCGTCGCGGCATTGGCGTCGGTGACCGTCACGGTGTAGTTGGCTGCCGTATGGGCTGATGTTGGCGTACCGGTGATCGCACCGGTCGTGCTGCTGATCACAAGCCCAGCCGGAAGCGTTGGCGAGACGCTGTAGGAAAGCGTACCCGTACCGCCAGCGCCGGTCACCGGCGAGAATGAGGTGGCAGCATGGCCAGACGTCAACACCGTCGAGGCCACCGCCTGCGTGGCGGCAAGTGGACCGTTGACGGTGAGAGCGAAACTTGCCGTCGCCGTGGCGCCGTTCGTATCGGTGACCGTCACCGTGTAGCTGCCATGCGCACTGGCCGCCGTCGGCGTACCGGTAATAGTCCCGGTACTGCTGCTCAGGCTCAGGCCTGCAGGCAACGCCGGCGAGACGCTGTAGGCAAGCGTGCCCGTGCCGCCTGCTCCCGTGACTGGGATAAAGGATGTCGCCGCATGGCTTGCGGTTAGCACCGTGGAGGCGACGGCCTGGGTGGCAACAGGCGCGCCACTAACCGCCAGGCTGAACGTTGCCGTCGCCGTCGCACCATTGGCATCGGTGACCGTCACGGTATAGCTGGCTGCCGTAAGGGCTGATGTCGGCGTACCGGTGATCGCACCGGTCGTGCTGCTGATCATAAGCCCTGATGGCAGAGACGGCGAGACGCTGTAGGAAAGCGTACCCGTACCGCCGGCGCCGGTGACAGGCGTGAACGAGGTCGCGGCATGGCCTGACGTCAGCACCGTCGAGGCCACCGCCTGGGTGGCGGCGAGAGGGCCGTTGACGGTAAGGCTGAAACTTGCCGTGGCCCTAGCGCTATTGGCGTCGGTCACCGTCACCGTAAAGCTTGTCGCCGCAATCGGTGCCGTCGGCGTGCCGGTGATCGCGCCGGTGCTGCTGTTGAGGCTCAAGCCCGTCGGCAGCGTCGGCGAGACACTGTAGGCAATCGTGCCCGTGCCGCCCGCACCCGAGACCGGCGAGAACGATGTCGCCGCACGATTCTGCGTCAGCACCGTTGAAGCCACGGATTGAGTGGCTGTCACGGCGCCATTCACCGTCAGGCTGAACATCGCCGTTGCCGTGGCGCTGTTGGCGTCGGTCACCGTCACGGTGAAGTTCGTCGCCGCAATCGATACCGTCGGTGTGCCGGTGATCGCGCCGGTGCCGCTGTTGAGGCTCAAGCCCGTCGGCAGCGTCGGTGAGACACTGTAGGCAAGCGTGCCCGTGCCGCCTGCACCCGTCACCGGGATAAACGACGTCGCTGCATGGTTCTGCGTGAGCACTGTCGAAGCGACCGCTTGCGTGGCGGTAACGGCAGAGTTCACCGTCAGCGTGAATGTGCTGCTGGCCGTGGCACCATTGGCGTCGGTGACCAACATCGTAAAGGTCGACATCGCCACCGTCACGCTCGGCGTGCCCGTGATCGCGCCAGTGCTCGTGTCCAGGGTCAAGCCAGATGGCAGCGACGGCGAGACGCTATAGGTCAGCGGCGAGGTACCGCCAGAACCCGTCACCGGCGTGAAGGCTGTTGCGACATGGTTCAGCGTCAACGCCGTCAAGGGAACCGCCTGCAAAGTCGCGACCGCGGCATTGACCGTCAGGCTAAAGCTGTTGCTTGCCGTTGCACCATTGGTATCGGTCACCGTCACGGTAAAATTCGTCGCCGTGATTGTAGCTGTGGATGTGCCGGTGATCTGCCCTGTCGATGACGATAGGCTGAGACCTGCCGGAAGGGCCGGCGAGACGCCATAGGAAAGCGTGCCCGTGCCGCCGTCGCCTGTCACCGGCGTGAACGACGTCGCTGCACGGTTTTGCGTCAGCACCGCGGTGGGGATAGCCTGTGCAGCCGTGACCGCGGCGTTCACCGCCAGTGTAAACGTGCTGCTCGCCGTCGCGCCATTGGCGTCGGTGACCATCATCGTAAACGTCGACGCCGCCAGCGTCACACTCGGCGTGCCGCTGATCGCGCCAGTGCTCGTGTCCAGGATCAAGCCCGACGGCAGCGACGGCGAGACGCTGTAGGTCAACGGCGAGGTACCGCCGGCACCCGTCACCGGCGTGAATGCGGTCACCGCATGGCTCTGCGTCAGCGTCGTCGAAGGGATCGTCTGCGTGGTCGTGACCGCGGCATTGACCGTCAAGCTAAAGCTGTTGCTTGCCGTCTGGCTGTTGGTGTCCGTTATCGTCACCGTATACGTCGCGTTAGCGCTGCTTACAGTCGGCGTGCCGGTAATCTGACCCGTCGCGGTGTTGAAGGTCAGACCTGACGGCAGTGCCGTTGAGATACCGTAGGACAGCGTGCCTGTGCCGCCGGCACCGGTGACCGGCGTGAACGATGTCGCTGCGCGGTCCCGTGTCAGCGCCGTCGAGGGGATAGCCTGCGTTGCGGTCACCGGGCCGTTGACAGTCAGGCTGAAGGTACCGCTTGCCGTCGCCCCGTTGGTATCGCTCACCGTTACGGTAAAGGTCGTCGCTGCAAGCGAGGTGGTCGGCGTGCCGCTAATCGCGCCAGTGCTCGTGTCCAGGGTCAAACCTGACGGCAGCGACGGCGCGATGCCGTAGGATAGCGTCCCCGTGCCGCCTCCCCCCGCCACCGGAGTGAATGGGGTGATAGCATGGCCTTGCGTCGTCAACGCCGCCGAGATGGCCTGCGTTGCCCTAACCGCGCCATTCACCGTCAGGATGAAAGTATTGCTCGCGGTAACACTGTTCGCGTCCGTCACCACCACAGTATAGGTCGTCGCGACGCTGGTGGCTGTCGGCGTGCCGGTGATCTGGCCGGTGCTCGAAGTCATCGTCAATCCCGCCGGGAGCGTTGGCGTCACCGCGTAGGTGAGCGGCGAAGTACCCCCTGAGCCGGTAACCGGCGTGAACGAGGTTCCAGTCTGGCCCTGTGTCAGCGTCTCCACCGGTACCGCCTCGGCGGCCGCAACCGGGGGGTTGACCGTCAGGCTGAACGTGTCACTCGCCGTTGCACTACTGGCGTCTTTCACCGTTACCGTGAAGGTCGTCGCCGTGAGAGTAGCGGTCGGAGAACCGAAAATTGCCCC
>JAGWJK010000301.1 GCA_028865845.1 Rhizobiaceae bacterium | reverse complement strand
ATATCGAGCGCATCGCCGCCGACCGTACCGAGACGGCGGAAGGGTACGCCGGCACCTTCGGCATTGATGCAGACGAAATCGGCAAGCTCCGCCGGCACCGCCAGGACGTAACGCGCCTGGTCTTCGCCGAAGAGAAGCGCATGCGGCAAGCCCCTGCCTTCGCTGAGATCGACGCGCAGCCCCTTGTTCGACGCCATCGCCATCTCGGCAAGGGCCACCGCGAGGCCGCCGGAGGAAATGTCGTGGCAGGCGGTAACCTGGCCGTTGCGGATCGCCGAGCGAACGAAGTCGCCATTGCGGCGTTCGGCAAACAGATCGACCTCCGGAGCCGGGCCGTCGATGGAGCCGAGGATGTCGCGCAGATAGACCGACGAGCCGAGGTGGCTGCCGTCGACGCCGATCATGAGAATGCGATCGCCTTCGGATGCGGAACCGATGCGGATCATCGCTTTCCAATCCGGAAGCAGACCGACACCGGCGATTGTCGGCGTCGGCAGGATCGCGACGCCGTTGGTTTCGTTGTAGAGTGAGACGTTGCCTGAAACGATCGGGAAGTCGAGCGCACGGCAGGCTTCGCCGATACCCCTGACAGCGCCGACGAACTGGCCCATGATCTCAGGCTTTTCGGGGTTGCCGAAATTGAGGTTGTCGGTGGCGGCCAGCGGTTCTGCGCCCGTCGCCGTGATGTTGCGCCAGCACTCGGCCACGGCCTGCTTGCCGCCTTCGAACGGATCGGCCTCGACATAGCGTGGCGTGACATCGGACGAGAAGGCCAGGGCTTTCGTCGCATGCCCTTCGACGCGGACGACGCCGGCGTCTCCGCCCGGTAGCTGCAGGGAATTGCCTTGGATCAGCGTGTCATACTGCTCGTAGACCCAACGGCGGCTGGACTGGTTGGCCGAGCCGACGAGCGTCAGCAGCGCCTGGCCATAATCTTCCGGAGCGGCGACGAGGTTGGCCGGCATGGCCGCGCGCTTGTCGGCCTCGCGCCACGGACGGTCATATTCCGGTGCCTGGTCGCCAAGATCCTTGATCGGCAGGTTGGCGACTTCCTCGCCCTGGTGGATGACCCGGAAGCGGAGGTCGTCAGTGGTCTTGCCGACGATCGCGAAATCCAGGCCCCACTTGACGAAGATCGCCTTGGCTTCGTCTTCCTTTTCCGGCTGCAACACCATGAGCATGCGCTCCTGGCTCTCGGACAGCATCATCTCATAGGCGGTCATGCGCTCTTCGCGCACCGGCACCTTGTCGAGATCGAGCTCGATGCCGAGATCACCCTTGGCGCCCATTTCGACCGCGGAGCAGGTGAGGCCGGCAGCACCCATGTCCTGGATGGCAATGACGGCGCCCGTCTGCATCAGCTCAAGGCAGGCTTCCAGCAGGCACTTTTCGGTGAAGGGGTCGCCGACCTGGACCGTCGGACGCTTTTCCTCGATCGATTCATCGAATTCGGCGGACGCCATTGTCGCACCGCCGACGCCGTCGCGGCCGGTCTTAGCGCCAAGATAGACAACCGGCAGGCCGACGCCCTTGGCTTCGGAAAGGAAGATGGCGTTGGATTTTGCAAGGCCGGCGGCAAAGGCGTTGACGAGTATATTGCCGTTGTAGCGCGCATCGAATTCGACCTCGCCGCCGACGGTCGGTACGCCAAAGGAATTGCCGTAACCGCCGACGCCGGCAACGACGCCGGAGACGAGGTGACGGGTTTTCGGATGGTCTGGCTCGCCGAAGCGAAGCGCGTTCATCGCCGCGATCGGACGGGCACCCATGGTGAAGACGTCACGCAGAATGCCGCCAACGCCGGTCGCAGCGCCCTGGTAAGGCTCGATATAGGAGGGGTGGTTGTGGCTCTCCATCTTGAAGACCACGCAGTCGCCGTCGTCGATATCGACAACGCCTGCATTTTCGCCCGGTCCCTGGATCACGCGCGGGCCTTTGGTCGGCAAGGTGCGCAGCCACTTCTTCGATGATTTGTAGGAGCAGTGCTCGTTCCACATCGCCGAAAAAATGCCGAGCTCGGTAAAGGAAGGCTCGCGGCCGATCAGATCCAGAATGCGCTGGTATTCATCCGGCTTAAGCCCGTGGGCAGCGATGAGTTCCGGGGTGATCTGGATCGAATTCGAAAGGGTCATGGGCGCTCGATGGTCCTTGCCTGTAAAGGGTTTGTGGGCCGGTCAGGGATCGAGGTCTCTTTAGCGCATGTGAACTTGTCATGCGACAGGAAAATGGCCGCCATTCACAGTGGGTGAACGGAAGCCTTGGCCATTTTCGATTGTACCGCGGCGACTAGAATTTGTAACCGACCAAAAGTCCGGCGCGGGTCATGCCGCCATTGGGGCCGTCGCAGAGGTTCGCATGCGACGAATGCGCCACCTGAGCCATCAGGCTCCAATGCGTGTCGAAGTTATAGCCGATGCCGGCATATTCGTGAAAGAGCAGCCGACAGCCGAGCATTGGGCCGTCTTTGGTCCAATCGTCGAGATTGCCGGTATGGACGGTGCCGCCGAAACCGGCTTCGGTGAAGATGCCGTTGCTGTGGGTCAACGTCCAGGAAAGACCGCCGTAAAACTGCGTGGCCGAGCCGTCAGTGCCGATCGAGGTGCCGACGTGAACGCGCGGCCGGGCAAGCTGCCCCTTCCAATCATCGGTCGGATTGTAGCCAAAGGGATTAAACAGCACTTCGAGATCGGGGAAAGCACCCTTTTCATGGTCGTGCCCGTTCTGGATGGACACACTGGAACCAAAGCGCAGTTCGTCAAATATCTTGGTATTCGTAGCTGCGGCGGGCTGATTCAGATCAGCCGCGATAACGGATTGATTGACGGCGATCACGGAGGAGATCGCTACGATCGCAGAGATCGTAAATCTCCCCATTCGGCCGCCAAGATTGACGTTAACAGCCATGCAATGCCCCTCGAATGCGATCGATTCGCGATTTGTTAATAATTCGTAGCATTGAGGGGGGAGGCGTAAAGTGGCGTTGTGTATATGACGGCGCAATTCGCAAAACTGAAGCGAAACTGCAACACTGCCGTCATATATCGCTGTCGTAGCCGGCCGAACCGTTTTCCAGCAGATGGCGCAGGATCATGAAGCCGTTGGCGACGTCCTCGCGCCGCTGGGGCGAGGAATAGGCGACACGAACGCGGTGGTAGGCCCGATCCGTGCGGGCCGCCTTGAACTCGTCCTCATCATCGACGAGCACGCCTTCGGCAAGAGCGGCATTCTTGAACGTACCGGAAAGCCAGGGTTCAGGCAGCTTCAGCCAGAGGAAGGGCACGTGGGGGTGCGAGGTAAACTCGAAACCCGACAAAGCCTGGCGTGCCAGTGCCTCACGAATGCGGATTTCCTCCACTGCCTTGCGACGCAGCGCCAGCGCATGACCGCCAAGCACCAGCCGGGCGCAGGTCTCGGCGAGAATGAACGGCAGGCCGCCCGTCGTCATCTTGTGCGTGACCTTGATGCGCTGCGCGAAATGCGGCGGGCAGGCAACCCAACCGCCGCGAACGCCGGCGGTCACCGATTTCGACAGGCCGCTGACGAGAAAGGTCCGTTCCGGCGCGATGGCCGCCATCAACGGGTTTTGATCCTCGGTCATGCCTCCATAAAGATCGTCCTCGATCAGCCAGACGCTGTGTCGCCGCGCGATCGCCGCGATCGCGCGCCGCCGCGCTTCGGGCATCGTCGTCAATGTCGGATTGTGGGCCGTCGGCATCAGGAAGGCGAGGCGGGGATGCTGCTGCTGGCAGAGCCGCTCGAAATCATCGGGAATGACCCCATGCTCGTCGGAGTCGACCAGGACCGTCCGCCGTCCAAGGAGGCGTGTCGCGCGGCTCACCTGCGTATAGGTCAGGTTCTCGAAGACGATCTTGTCCCCGGGCGACGTGACCGCGGAGATGACGGCGATCGCAGCCGCATGCGCACCGAGCGTCGGTACGATGGTCTCGATCGCCGGCTCCCAGCCGTTGCGGCCAAGCCAGACCTGGCCGGCACGAAACCAGTTGGCCGGGAAGCTGCGTGAATATGAGGAAATTTCCGTCGGATGATCCTTGCTGATCTCGGCAAAGAGCCGGCCGATAAGCTCGCCCTGGCCGATATCAGGCGCTGCCGTCGTATCGAAGCGGATCTTGTTCTCAGGCGTCTCGATACCGCGCGTGCCGGCCAACGCCTGGGTGATCGGATCGATCTGCTCGATCTGTTTGCCGTTGGCCCGCTCAAGCACATAGGTTCCGCGACCGACTTCGCCGGCCACGAGGCCGCGCTCATGCACGAGAGCGTAAGCACGGCTGACGGTGCCGATCGTCACCCCAATATCATAGGCGAGATTGCGTTGCGGCGGCAGCTTCGTGCCCGGCGGCAGTGCGCCGTGAGTGATCGCGTTCTCGATGCTGTCGGCAACGCGGATGTAAACCGGTCCGGTCCCGCTCGATATGTCAGGAAGCCAATTTGTCATAATGACAATTTCTAGATTGTATCCCACATAGAGTCAATATTAGGAATCAATTTGTGTCGTTTGGCTCGATACGTCGGTATATTCACAGTCGAATGGACAAAAAATGGGTACAATAGATACAATTCACCACGCCGAACAAGAACGGTTGGCGCGGACTTCATCGGTTCCCGCTATCCGTGCTCCACTGCGCCGGATGTTGCGGGCCTTCTCCCTCTGGCTGGAGAAGCGCGAGACGCGGCGCACGCTCCGCGATCTGACCGACGTTGAATTGAAGGATGTCGGCCTGACGCGCCATGACGCTAAGATCGAAGTCGCCAAGTCGTTCTTCTGGGATTGAAGCCCGGGATCGCTAACCGAGATTGAGTTTTGAGAGGACGATATCGGCCCGCTCCGAGGTCGATACTCTTGGCAGAATATGGATCTCGTAACCAAGCGAGGGATAGACGGTGCACAGCCTGTCATATTCGGCGACAGCGGCGGGGAAATCATGCCGGCGTTCATTGTCCGAAACGTATATTTCGGGCCAGGGCGGTGTCAGGAAGACGCGTTTATGGTAACGATGCGAGTTCCCGAGCGCCGCCAGCACCGGTTCGCCGGTCATATGATCGAGAGCAGATGCCGCATCGATCAGGCCTCTATCGAAAAACACGAGACCCGGTGCAGAGGCGGCGGCAGCGCGATCGGCGATCGACATTTCGATGGCGCGGCGGGCGAAGGCGCCTGCGTCGATCCACGGCAAAGCGGACCCGCCACGCTCCAATTCGTCGGAAACGATGCGGCGTCCCGGTTCCTCGACGACACGGTGGCCGCGTCGGCTGAGTTCCTCCAGAAGCGTGGACTTGCCTCCGCCAGAACATCCGGAAATGACGACAAAGTTGTCCAAGACGTGTCCTCCGGGATTGCGTCAGATCACAACCGTCGCCGTCACATAGACCGAATGAAAGCGGTTCAACGGTGCCGCGTCAGCAGCCCGTGCCGCCGGCGGCCCATTTGTTGACATCGCCGGTGATGCGGCCGCCCGAAGCGCCTGAGAGCATCGGACCGAATGTCTGCAATTGCGCCGGATTGCCTTCCGCCTGGACGACGAGAGACGGACGGCCGGTCGGGTGTTTTTTGTCGACGATGAGAATGCGCGGGCGACCGGTATAGGAGTTGAGTTCCGGCGCGAGCTGATAGCCGGCGAAGGCGGCATCACCTGATTTGAACCAGCAGGCGCTGGCGCTCGTCATGACCCGCTCCATGGTCGGAAGCGCGGCGTGATCGCCGGTGACTTCGGGCGTGTGCGTGCCGCAGGAGGTGACGAGCAATCCGAGCCCGGCAAGTGCTGCTGCGGTGAGAAGTCCGGTGGCGAGGTGAGGGCGCATAAAATCTCTCTTCCGTAACGCAAGGCGTGCGGGGTGTCGGTGATTGCCGGTCAGCGGTTCAGGCCGCGATGACGTCGAGCGCGGATGCAAAAAGGCCGCGGCCGTCGGAGCCGCCATGCGCTGCTTCGATCAGGTTTTCGGGATGCGGCATCATGCCGAGCACGTTGCCCTTGGCATTGATGACGGCGGCGATGTCGTTGATCGAGCCGTTGGGGTTGGTGCCCTCGGCATAGCGGA
>JAGWJK010000300.1 GCA_028865845.1 Rhizobiaceae bacterium | reverse complement strand
ACTGGTGGACGATGACGATATTCGCGGGTGTGTGGCGGGTCGGATAGAGATGTTCGCGCAACACATGCCGCGCCGATCGCCAGATCTTCTCGTGATAGCCGCGCTTGTCGCATTGTGTCGTCAGGCACTGCATCGACATCGGCTTCAGGCTGCAGACGTCGTGCTTGCGATAATTGGCGAAGCCGCCGTTCGGACATGACAGGAAATAATCGTGCGCGTGCAGCACCACCCGCTCGCGCACCCGCCACAGAGCCCGGAAGATCGATGGCGATAGTATCTTCGACCAGCCATGCACATGATAGATCGTCGACGGCGTGTCGTTGCGGCGAATGAGATCCTGCAGGGCCTCATAGGCGCTCTTGCTGTAGAGGCCACTGGCAAGGGCGCTGACGCGCCCCTGTTCCATCAACGGCCGACTGCTGAGATTGATCGTATCCGGCGTCGGCGGATCCTTGCCGGCGGCATCGCCGGCAAAATAGGTTACGGGAATACCGGCCTCCATCAGCAGCTCGGCGGACAGGATCGCCAGATTTGACGCCCCCCCGACCTTGACGGAACGGTCGTTGATGACAACGACCCGATCGGGATGTGGTAGGGTCACGAGGCTACTCCAGCACTTCGACGTTTTGGGGAGCGAGCCTGCCTCTCAAAAGATCGAAGCAGGCCATTGCGTTGCCTTTCAGGCGGCCCTTGCGGTCGACCCAGGGCTCGGGCCGCCAGAACCTGACGGAATTGGCGATCAGGTTGCGGCCGATCTGAATGGAGGCGTGCCGGACGCTCATGGTCCGCTTGCGCATCAGATACACCGGATTGGCGACCTGCGAGTAGCCGAGGCGAACGCCGGGTGTACGGCCGACCTTCGTGCCGAGATGCACGCCCTCCAGCTGTTTGGCGCTGACCACCTGACCGTAGCGAGCGACGAGGCGGCTGAAATCGACATCTTCGAGCCAGCCATAAAGCGGCAGGTTCTCATCGAAGCGCAGGTTGTCGCCTTTGATGATAGTCGTGCGGATCGCCATGTTGCAGCCGTAGGCGTTGTAGATGGGCTGGAACTGCGCACCGGCTTCCGAACGACGCCGGCCTTTCGATTCGACCATGCGCAATCCGTCGCGGACGGAGATTCCGGGGCCGCCGATGCCGTCGGCAAGCACCTTGCCGGTCGACATCACGATATCGGGATGGAGCTGGAACAACCGTTCCGTCTCCTCGAGATAATTCGGCGTCATCAGGAAATCGTCGTCGAGGACGAGGATGATTTCGGCATCTGGGATGCTGTCGAGAATTCGGTTGCGCTGGCGGCACAGCCCGCGCTCGGAAATCAGCACGCGAACTGGGAAATCGAGATCGCGCAGGCAGCTCGGATCGATATCCTCCGGCGATGCGAGACAGACGACCACTTCGTCCGGTTTGCGTGTCTGGCGCGCCATATGCGGCAGTATCGACGAGAGAATGTCGCGGCGACCGGCGCTGGCGATGCCAACGACCAGCTTGAGTGGACGTCCGGGCACACGCCCCTCGAACCGCTTGGCCGAGATGCGGGTTTCGCGAACCGGCTGTTTGCGAAGCCAGCGACGACGGCTGACGCCGCGGCGCTTTTCGGCGCTGCGATTGGCGATGATACCGAGGATATTGACCGGCGTCGTGCCGAAGCTTGCCAGCGCATCCGACAGTCTTTCGACCGTCATCTTGTTGGTGTGACCGACGACGACGATGATGCCCTCCAGATACGAGCAGATCACGCGGGTGTCGGCGGAGTCCTCGAAGGCGGACATATCGACGATGACGACCTTGTAGCGCCGGCGCAGCAGATCGATCTCCGCTTTCAGCGCCGGCAGATGGCCATAGCGCTGGAAAGCCGCGACGGATTTTTCCGTTTCGTCGACGGTGACGACGGGAACACCGCCGTTGTAGCCGAGCGCGAACAGCCGTTCCGTCTCGGTATCGTGGTCGATGGTTGCAACAGAGAGGCCATTTTCATGGGCGACCGAGTAGCGCCGCGGCACTTCGTTCATCCGCAACACTTCCATGCCGAAATCTGCTCCCGACTCCATCGCGACACCGCTGAGGCGGGCATTGAGGAAGTCGGCATCGACCAGAACCACGGATGCACCTTCGTTCTGATAGAGCTGGGCGAGGTTGGTCGCGATGGTCGTCTTGCCTTCGCCGGTGCCGACCGAAGTGATGCCGATCACCATCGGGGCATTGTTCGGGAAGGCGGAGTCGACCGAATGCTTGACCCTGCGCAACGCCTCGGAGAATTGGGAATAGGGCGTATCAAGCACGGAGCGAAGCGGGGACATCGTTCGTCGCCAGGACGCGCCACCTGCCACGATGTGCCCCGGCACGAATGACGCGCCCGAATAGATCGGAACCTGCCCGAGCGAGGCGATGCCCAGCTCCCGCCGCAGCTTTTCGCTGGAGCTGACGCGCCGGTCCATGCCGTCGCGCAGCAGGGCGACACCGAGCCCGGCAGCGAGGCCGAGCATGGCCGCGAAGGGGACGACGATGGACGCTTTCGGCCAGGTCTTGGCAAGCGGCACCGAGGCCGCCGTGACGATGCGGGCGCTGCCGAGCGGGAAGGATTCCTTCTGCAAGGCACCGATCAGTTGCTGCAGGATGCTTTCATACATGCGGCGATAGGTGGTTGCGCGGCTTTCCATTTCGGCAAGTTCGACGCGGGCCAGATTCTTGTCCGTCCCGGTCTCAGTCAGCGAAGCCAGTTCGTCATTGAGCAGTTTCTCGCGGGTCTGGGCAACTTCGACATTGGAGCGGTAGAGAGCCTGGATGCGGGAGAATTCCTTCTGCATGTCGCTCTTCAGCCGTGCAATGTCATCCTGAGCGGCGACGATCGCCGGGTTTCCGGCGTCGTAACGGCTGGTGAGGCTGTTGAGCTTCGCCGTCGCCGTGCTCAAGTCCTCCTGCAATTTCTGAACGCGGGGATTGTTCAGTGTTTCGTCGACATCGCCTTCGATCTTCTCTCCGGCCATCAACCGGTTGAGGGTCTCGAGCTTGGCGGATTCGGCGGCGGTCTGTGCACGTGCGGCGAGCGCCTGGCTGCTGATTTCCGACAGCTGCTGCTGGTCGAGCGAAGAGGACGTGCTGATTTCCATGATGCCGTTCTTGGCGCGGAACTCCTCGACGCTCATCGCCGCTTCGCGGGCTTGCCGGCCGACTTCGATCAGGCGCGTCTCCAGCCACTTCGCGCCGCTCTGCGCTGCCGAGGCGCGCTCGGTCAGGCCGCTGCGGATATAGGCGTTGGCGATCGCGTTGGCGGCGAGCGCCGCCTTGCGCGGATCGGTCGAGCTGTAGCCGATTTCCAGAATGTAGGACTGGCCGACGCGGTTGACCGAGACCCTGGAGAGGAACGACGCCATGGTGCGCCGCATCAGGTCGTCCTCGGTCGGAGCGGCCTTGGCCTCATCTGCTGCGGGAGCGGCGGAGCCGCGCTTGAAATAGCCAAGAAGCCCCTGGATCTTGTCGCGCAGGGCGGATTGCCACGATGCGCCGCTGACGATCTCCGGGTCTTCGCTGAGGTTGAGCTTCTCGATGACAGCGCGAGCGATCGCTTCCGATTTGACGATTTCGACCTGGCTTGCAATTTCGGCCGCCTCAATGATGACGGTGCCGGTGAACTCGTCCTGGGATGCGATACGTCCCTGTTCCGGATCCATGACGAGGCGGGTGGTGGCCGAATAGATCGGCTTCGTCGTCGTCACATAGAATGCACCGATGCCGAGGCCGACGGCGGTGGATGCGACGAAGATCAGCAGATGGCGCTGTAAAAAACGCCAGATATCGCGAAAGGAAATAAACTCGCTTCCACCCCCGCGCTTTGCTTCTGATTGACTGCCTGGAACGCTTTTACCGATCTCGTGAACTACCATGATATTTCCGCCCGACCTTCCCTGGAAAGTATTCACTGCGACTGCGTAGAATCGACTGGCGACTGCGTTGGATCGGCCGATGAGGCCACCGCACCGTCCAGATTGTTGGAGACGTTGTAGCGAACGTCGAGGACATCGCCGGGCTGCAGCTCGGTGGTCTCCTGCACTTCCGTCGTCGTGCCGGCATCGCCGCCACGGGTGATCCAATATTCGAGGGGCTGAAGATCGAGGGCCTTCAGGCTCTGCGCACGCGACAGAGAGGCGCCGGCGATCTGCAGCAATTGCAGCGTCGTGTTGCGCTTGAGCTTGGTATCTTCGAGCTCGGTCTCGGTTGCCTGCAATTGCTGGCCAGCCTCGGTCTTGCGCTGGCTCTTGAGGTTCTGGGCATCGCGCTCGGTCTCGCTGAGTTTCTGCTTCGCCTGCATCGAGGCGACGACGAGATCGAGCTTGCCGCTCTGCATGTCGGCGACGACGCGCTCCAGCGATGTCTTGCGAGAGGTCGTCAGGATCTTGGTGTCGACCAGCTTGGAAATATCGTCCCATTCGTCCTGGGCGATCTTAACCTGCTCGTCCTGCGAGGTCATTTTCTGGTCGAGAATATCGATCTCATTGCGCAACAGCGTTTCCAGTTCTGCGGCAGCCTGGAGCTGCTGGGCGAGCGCGTCTGCCCGTGCCTTGAACACATCCGTTTCGCGCTTCATGATCTGCTTTATGACCGAACCATCGGGTGCCGCCGTGATCTCCGGTGGAAAATCGATCGTCGTCTGGTCGTTGAGTTCCGCCATCAGGCGAGCGCGGCGGGCGGCAAGCTGCTTCAGCTGCAGCTCCATACGGTTGATCTCGCCGGCATAACTGATCTGCGTCGCATCGGAGCTTTCGCCGGTCTGGCTGGTACGCCGCTCCCGGCCGCCGGCCATCGCCATGGCCTGCTTGACCGTCACGCCCGGCCGGAATTCCAGCTCGCCCGATTTTTCGACTGAGCCGGTTACGTAGATCATCGGATATTTGACGACTTCGACGGAAGCGACGGGAGCCGTCGCAAGGCCCGTTATCGTTTTCAGCCGCTCGCCTATGTCGCGTGAGACGTCGGTGGTCGTCTTGTCGATCACCGGCATCTCGCCGATCATCGGAATGGAGATGGTGCCGGACTGGGAGACGACGTATTCGCCGTTCAGCGCCGTCCACTCCTTGTATTCGCCCGTGGAAGCGACCCATTCGACGATAGCCACCTTCATCCGCGTTTGCGGTTTGATGTGATAGACCTCATCCCCCGCGGCAGCTCTGTCGATGAAGGCAGTGCCGGATAGGGCAAGGGCGAGGAAAAGGCCAAGGACGGTGCGCGGCGGCGTCAGGCGCGACGCGATCCGCAAGCGGGACGGTGGGCAGAAGGAAGACATGATTGCCATGGAGCGCGATCTCGTTTTCGGGTCGGTCGCGTCGGTAGAAATCTGCCGCAGCGCCATGACTCGAGATCATCCGCTGAACGCATTTCGAGTAAATCCCCTGCCGTAGCGTTACGCTTCATCCCTTCTGTGGAAGTAGGGGGCCGGCGGCCTTGATCGGGTAACAACCAATATACCATTGAGTTTAAACCCTTTTTCGGCGCCTATACCTTTCGGTCATTATCCCTAGCCATTTGGATGCGGTTGAGGACCGATGTGGGTTCTGTCGCTTCGCTCTCCGCCTGCACAATGATGCCGGCACCAATAGCGGGAGAGATTTGATGCGCGTGGCGATCGTACATTACTGGCTGGTGTCGATGCGGGGCGGCGAGAAGGTGATCGAGGCACTCTGCGACATGTATCCGGAGGCCGATATCTTCACGCTCGTCTATGACGAGAAGCGCGTATCGGAGAAAATCAGGAAACATAAGGTCACGACCTCCTTCCTGCAGCGGATTCCCGGCGCCATCAAAGCCTATCAGTCGCTGCTGCCCCTGATGCCGTTCGCGCTGGAGAGCTTCGATCTCAGCGGCTACGACCTGATCATTTCCAGCGAATCCGGCCCAGCGAAGGGCATCATCCCGCCGCCGCAGGCAACACATGTCTGCTATTGCCATTCACCGATGCGCTATCTCTGGGATCACTACCACTTCTACCGGTCGAATGCCGGCCTTGCATCGCGGCTGATGCTGCCGGTGCTGGCGCCGCTGCTGCGCTCCTGGGACGTCAATACCAGCC
>JAGWJK010000299.1 GCA_028865845.1 Rhizobiaceae bacterium | reverse complement strand
ACCGCTATCGCTGCATCTTTACGGGCAGGTTGCGGTCAACGGTTCGGTCGCGACGCTCGACATCGTCGCCGACCAAGATCAGGCCGGCCGCAGTTCTTCGCTGACAGCCAAGCTCGGCAATCTCGATCTCAAGCCACTCACTATGGCCTATGATCCGAACGGTACGCCGCGCCAGGGTATCATCAGCCTTGCCGACATGACGATAACGGCGATACGGGGAGGCGACGGCGCCGATCCGAAGCTCAGTGCATCGGTCGACGTGAAGCCCGGCACACTTTACATGGATCACGACCAGCAGGATCTGACGCTCGCCAACATCAATCTTGCCTATAATTTCGAACACCAGACGCTTGAGATCGCTCCCTCGAAAGCGCAGTTCGTCGGCACGACAGTCCCGTTTTCCGGCGCCTTGATCGATCTCGACCGCATCGATGCCAATGCCGGCAAGGGATTCGGCGTCGATTTCGTCATTCGCGGCGGCGTCGCGGCATCGTCGATATCGAGTGAAAAGCCCGTCAGCTTCGATGGCGTGGCGAATGGCCGCTTCATGTCAGCCACGAAGGAGTTGCAGCTCGACAAGGTGGGGATTTCGACACCGCTCGGCGCGCTGTTCGGTTCACTTCACATGAAACTCGGCCCTAGCTCGCCGGAGATCAGCTTCGGCGGGCATGCGGACAAGCTCGATATGGCTGCGATCAAGCAGCTCTGGCCGTTCTGGATGGCTTCGAAGCCGCGGACCTGGGTCGAAGGCAACCTCTTCGGCGGAACGGTGACGAACGCCAACGTCTCGGTCTTCATTCCGGAAGGACGGCTGGCGCTCGCCGCACAGACAGGCAAACTGCAGCTTGGCAAGGACGAGCTGCATATTGCCTTCGATGTCGACGGAGCACGGCTTGACGTGCCCGGCGAAATCCCGCCGATACGCGATACCAAGGGACATTTCGACCTCACGGGACCCGTGCTCAGCGTCGATATCGCCAGCGGCACGTCCTATTTCCCGACCGGTCGTTCGGTGGTCTTGTCCAACAGCAATTTCTCCATTGCCTCGACCTACGACAAGCCGCTGTTGGCGGAGCTGAAACTGACGATCGCCGGCAGCGGCGATTCGATCGGCGAGCTTTTGACCTACAAGCCGCTCGAGGTGCTGCAGCGGACGGAATTCAAGCCGGAGAATTTCAACGGCAAGATCGTCGCCAATGTCGACGCAACGATCGGCCTTATCGCCGATCAGAAGCCGCCGCCGCCGGCCTGGAAGGCAACGCTGCAGCTCGACAATGTCGACTTGCTGAAGCCGATGAACAATCGCAAGATTGCCAACATCACCGGTGAAATCGATGCCGATCCGCAATCCGTGCATCTGACTGCGCAGGCACAGATCGACGGTATTCCGGCGCAGATCGACATGGTCGAGCCGACCGACGACAAATCGCCAGCCAAGCGCTCACGCGTCATCACGGCGACGCTGACCGATGCCCAGCGCGATGCCGTCGTGCCGGGTCTCAGCGATATGATCAATGGCCCGGTGAAGGTGGAACTCACCCGCGTCGACGACGATCGTCAGGGTGTGAAGATCGATCTCGGCAAGGCAAGTCTCACCGTACCCTGGGTCGGATGGTCGAAGGGCAGCGGCATCCCGGCCAGCGCGCAGTTCGAAGCCTCCGGGCCGGACAATCAGACCTCGTTGAAGAATTTCGTCCTCAAGGGCGACGGTTTCGGCGTCAGCGGCGACCTGGTGATCACCAAGGGCGGCCTGTCTTCGGCGAATTTCGATAGCGTGAAGCTGTCTGCGCTCGATGATTTCGCTTTGTCGATCAAGCGTGGCAAGAGCGGCGCGTATGACATTGCCGTTTCGGGCGATTCAGCCGACCTGCGGCCGATCCTGGCGCGTCTGAAGACGCCCTCCGGCAGCAGCGGCGGCGGAGACAAGGACAACTCTCCAGGCGCCACGATCCGCGCCAATCTCGACAAGGTGATCGGCTTCAACGATGAATCGATTAGCAATCTAAAGGGCGTTTATTCAGTCTCGGGCGGACGCACGACCGCCGCGGATTTCTCCGGCGTTATGCGCAGCCGCGAAGCCGTCGTCAGCCAGATGAGCAACGGCACCATCCGTATCACCAGCGGCGATGCTGGCGCCGTTTCGCGTTTCGCCGACCTCTACCGCCACCTGAGCGGCGGCTTGCTCAATCTTTCGCTGCGATCGATGGGCCCGGATGCCTGGGATGGCTCGCTCGACATCCGCAACTTTGCGATCATCGACGAAAAGAAGCTCTCGACCATCGTGACGACGCCTAGCGGCAGGAATGGCGAAAGCCTTAATTCGGCGGTGAAGCAAAACATCGACACGCGATCGCAGAGCTTCGACCGCGGGTTTGCAAGGCTCGTATTGCGCAAGGGCACACTTGCCGTTGAGAACGGCGTGGTGCGCGGCGTGCAGGTCGGCGCAACCTTCCAGGGGATGGTCAAGGATGCGAACGGCAATATCGACCTCACCGGCACCTTCATGCCAGCCTACGGTCTCAACCGCCTTTTCGCCGAAGTCCCGATCGTCGGCTATATCCTGGGCAACGGCAGCGACCGCGGCCTGATCGGCATTACCTTCAAGCTGACCGGCAATTTCGACAAGCCGAATTTGCAGATCAATCCGCTGTCGATCATCGCCCCCGGCGTCTTCCGCCAGATCTTCGAGTTCTAGGCGGACGTTCGACACGGACAAACTAGGTTCTGTTGACAAAGTTCTCGACCATCGGAAAATTCCATCCATCATGGGTGGGAGCGATATGTTGCCAACGTCTCTGGAAGTTTTCGAGAAGTATCGATCTGCGCTTTTATCAAAACCGTTGTCGGCGGTTTGGCGAGGCCATGGCTCGGCAATTTTCTTGGAGTTTGGCAACCTGTCGCCCCAAGTAAGACGCGATGGGACCGCCGGAAATTCACAGGGCGACTTCACAGTCATGATCGAGTGGAGCTGGAGGATTGAAAGTCAAGACGCGATCCTGTGCGGAAGCTGGAGCGACGAAGAGGGTTGGGAAGAAATTTTCAAGTCACTTGTCAGCCGCGAGGTTCAAGAAGTCTCCATACACGGGCGACTTCCCGAACTCCTGATTGCGTTGACGGGCGGGCTTTATGTAGCTTCGTTTATGACTGCCGAGGGCCAGCCCGAGTGGACTATATTCGACCGTCGCTCTGAGCAGCGGAAATTCGGCTGGGTTGAAGTTCGTGATGGCAAGATTTGCGAGATCTGGGAAACGAAAAGCGTAGCAGCCGCAACTGACCCCGATTCCAAAATCACTTGAAGCGTGATTCAGGGCTGCTTTTACCGAAAAATCCGTCGAGGCATTCCTATCACTGGCAGTAGCAAAAATCTGGCTGCCACACTTAGTCAACGCGAACTCGCAAAACACCGGTTATTGTTCTTCGGCCACTCGTGCCCGTATCAGATCGGGGCCGCCCGTCATGCGCCGCGCGAAGGGCCTGTCCGGATCGACGACGCGCCAGAACGGGGCGGAACCATCGGCGCTGATCTCCACGAGAAGTTGTTGTACGGTCACGGGGCAGCAGGCGTCCGCACCGTGCTCCTTTGCCAGCGCCCGTCGTAACTCAGCAAGATCCGACAGCTGACCCGCTGGGGCCGCCCGCAGCGCTCCCGCAACCATTTCCCGGCTCGGAATCAGCATGCTCTGCGTGAGGCTCTTGCCCTTGCGCCTCATCTTGATCACCGGCAGTTCGTCCATAGCTCGATCTCCAGATTTGATCTTCATGTAAGACGAACGACAACACTGTCACCCGACACTACCAACGATAAAATAGTGCCGATGACATGAAGTGTCGATCTGGCAGGGGGCAGGGATCTCGGCTCCACTGAGCTTACCGGCAATAAAAAAGCCGGCGGAGTGCGCCGGCTTTTTGAACCTTATGTCGCCTGCTCTCACGCGGCAGGGCGGATCAGAATGTGCTTCTTCTTGCCGAGCGACAGCTTGATGACGCCGTCGGCGGTGACTTCGTCGCTGCCGACAACCTTGCGCTCGTCGCTGACTGCCTGGTCGTTGATACGTACTGCGCCACCCTGGACATGACGGCGCGCTTCGCCATTGGAGGCCGCAAGGCCCGCGCGGACGATCAGCGCCAACAGGCCGATGCCGGTATGGAGCTCGGAGGCGGCAACATCGACGGACGGCAGGTTATCAGAGAGGGCACCTTCTTCGAAGGTCTTGCGCGCCGTTTCGGCTGCAAGCTCGGCTGCGGCGCGGCCATGCAGAATGGCTGTGACTTCGGTTGCGAGGATCTTCTTGACCTCGTTGATTTCCGAGCCGGCCAAGGCGGACAGTCGTGCGATCTCATCCATCGGAAGCGTCGTATAGAGCTTCAAGAAGCGGGATACGTCGGCATCTTCGGTGTTGCGCCAGTACTGCCAGAAATCATAGGCGGACAAAAGGTCAGCGTTCAGCCAGACTGCGCCCGAGGCCGATTTACCCATCTTGGCGCCGGAGGACGTCGTCAGCAGCGGCGAGGTCAGCGCGAACAGCTGCGGCGTGCCCATGCGGTGGCCGAGGTCGATGCCGTTGACGATATTGCCCCACTGATCCGAGCCGCCCATCTGCAGACGGCAGTCGTAGCGCTTGGCCAATTCGACGAAGTCGTAGGCCTGCAGGATCATGTAGTTGAATTCTAGGAAGGACAGCGATTGTTCGCGGTCGAGGCGTGTCTTGACACTGTCGAAGGACAGCATGCGGTTGACCGAGAAATGCCGGCCGACATCGCGCAGGAATTCGAGATAGTTCAGCGAACGCAGCCATTCGGCGTTGTTGATCATCAACGCGTCTTTGGGGCCATCGCCGTAGGTCAGGTAGTTCGAGAAGCAGCGCTTGATCGATGCGATGTTGTTTTCGATCGTGTCGATCGTCATCAACTGACGCGATTCTTCCTTGAAGGAGGGATCGCCGACCATGCCGGTACCGCCGCCCATCAGGGAGATGGCGCGATGGCCGGTCGCCTGCATCCAGTGCAGCATCATGATCTGGATCAGCGAGCCGGCATGCAGGCTGGATGCCGTCGGGTCGAAGCCGATATAGGCCGTTACCGTTTCCTTGGCGAAGAGATCGTCAAGACCAGTTTCATCGGAAATCTGGTGGATGAAACCGCGCTCTTGCAGCGTGCGCAGGAAATCGGATTTAAACTCAGCCATGATCTTCGTCTCTGATGTTTGTCTCTGGCGCCGCGCCGATATTGCGTGCGGCGAAATCGCTGTTGTTGAACTGTCGCGGCGCGTTTAGCACTGTTTTGGTGCGTAGCCAACAATTGGTTGATTGACATGGGATCGTGGCGGACAAGATGAGCGCTGATGTCATATTGGAAACTCCGCGGCTGGTTCTGACCATGTGGGACAGGGGCGATGCGGAGCTGCTTCGGCAATTGCATTCGACGGACGAGATGACCCGGTATCTTTCCGGCCATGCGTCCTGGACGCTCGAAAAGGCCGAAGGCCGGTTGAAGGCGTGGTTTGACGAACAGGCGCGTTATGGCGTGACCAGATACAAGGTTCTCCGCCGCGATGATGGCCGCTTCGTCGGTCGCGCCGGATTTTCCCGGTTCAGTGGCGAGCGCGATCGGGGCGAGTTCGAACTCGGTTATGCCATTCGCCAGGAAATGTGGGGAAGCGGCTATGCGACGGAGGTCGCCGGAAAGATGGCGGACTGGTTCTTCCGGCGCGGCATCGCAAGGCAGTTCATCGCTTTCACCCATCCCGAAAATACCGCCTCGCAACGGGTACTCCGTAAGATCGGCATGCAGGACCGGCCGCCAATCACGATCGACGGAATTTCGTGCCCGAGTTTTCGGATGTCGCTTTAAGCGAAATTCTACTTTCGACTCAGGAGTGCAAGGGCTTCGCTATCACGCCCGGCACCCAGTTCCGCCCTTTTTCGAAAGCGCATTTCCGCATCGTGCTCGCGCACGATCGACTCCGTCACATCGACAAGCAAAGTTTCGACGTTGACGCCTTTTTCAGCCGCAATCGCTTTTACACTTTCGTGCACGTCGTCAGGAATCTGGATCGTTACGGCGTTCAT
>JAGWJK010000298.1 GCA_028865845.1 Rhizobiaceae bacterium | reverse complement strand
ATCTGGGGGCTCACCTTGATCGCCCGCCTCCGCGGCCGCCACCTCGCCCGCGGTCTTTTCGCCGGTGTTTTCGGGTTGTTGCTCGGCACCGTCGGCATGAGTGCTCAGGGCGCCGCGCGGGGCACGTTCGGCATTGCCGAAATGCTTGACGGCGTCCCGCTCGTCCCGGCAATCGTCGGCTTGTTCGCTGCAGCCGAGCTCTTCAATCTGGTCGGGCGCGACTACATCATCAAAGATACGACGCGCCGCAGCGTCAATGCCCGCCGAATTCTTGCCGGCGTGGCCGAGACCTTCCGACATCCCGGCACCGTTCTTCGTGGAGCCCTACTCGGCACGGGCATCGGCATACTGCCAGGCGGCCACGCAATCGCAAACCTCCTGTCCTATTCGGAAGCCCGTCGCGCAGCAAAGGATCCCGAAAGCTTCGGCAAGGGCGATCCGCGTGGCATCATCGCAGCCGAGTCTGCCAATGCCAGCTCCGAAGGCGGCTCGATGGCGACACTGCTTGCGCTCGGCATCCCGACCGGCGGAGCGACCGCCGTGATGCTGGTCGCCTTCGGCATGCACGATATCACCGGCGGGCCTGCCTTCATGCGCGACCACAAGGATATCGTCTACGCGGTCATTCTATCCAGTTTGGCCCAGGTCTTCATTCTCGGCATTCTCGGATTCTGCTTTATTTTCGTCGCAGGTTTCGTTGTGAAGGTGCGGCTCCGTGCGTTGGTTCCGATCGTTCTGGCGCTTGCAGTTATCGGCAGCTACGCACTGGCTCAGAACATGGCCGGACCGGTAACGCTCGCGATCTTCGCGGTCATCGGCTGGTTGATGCAACGCTTCGACTATCCGGTTGCAGCCGCAGTCGTCGGCCTGCTTCTCGGGCGGCTCACCGAAGGGGCGATGCTGCGAACCTATCAATTGAGCGGAGGGGACGCTGGCTTCTTTCTGACGCGACCCATCGCGCTGGTGATGTTCGCTTCCCTGATCGCCCTGCTGGCGTGGCCATCCGCCCGCGCCATCATCGCAAAAGCACGGCATACAAAAGTCAATGGGAGGACGACTTTATGACAATCAACCGCAGATCCTTTTTAGCCATCGGTGCGACAGCACTCACGGCTCCCTACCTCATGCGAACGGCGCATGCAGCCGACCAATGGCCGCGACGACCCATATCAATTCTGGTGCCGTTCGATGCCGGCGGTAGTGTCGATCGCATGGCACGCGGCTTTGCCCAGTACATGCCGAAATATCTCGGCCAGCCGATGACGGTCATCGACCGAGCCGGCGCAGGCGGCATGATCGGCACAACCTGGTTCCTGCAGCAACCGGCTGATGGCTACACCGTCATGCTGACGCCAGCGACGCCCTTCATTCCGGTCAACATTCTCGTCACCAACGCGCCCTTCACGCTCGACGATTTCACCTTCGTCAATGCGCAATGGGCCGACGACACGATACTTTTGATTCCGAAGGATCGGCCGTGGAAGACGGCGAAGGATCTGATCGACGCCATCCGCGCCAATCCGGGCAAGATCAGCACGGGCGTCGATTTCGGTTCAGTCGGTCACATCACCACGATGGCGCTGTTGCATTCACTGGGCCTTCCGGCCGATGCGGTACGCATCGTCACCTTTGACGGCGCCGGTGCCATGCGAACGGCGTTAGCGGGCGGTCAGGTCGATTTCAACATCGGGCAGGCTGAGGGCGCCGACTTCATCCGCGATTTCATCCGGCCACTCGCCGTCTTCCTCGATCACCGCCGGCCCGACTACGATGCCCCGCCGATCAATGAAGTGCTAAAGAACTACAACACTTCGGTGCCGATCATCCCTGGCTCGGTACGGACATTTGTGTTTCCCGCCAAGTTCAAGGCGAAACACTCTGAGGACTACGACAAGTTCATCACCGCCTACAAAGCAACCATGGATGATCCAGGCTTCAAGAAGTTCCTATCCGACAACAAAATGGGCGACGATTGGGTCGGTGAGGAACAGACGACGCAGTTGATGCATGCAAGCTTCGACGTGCTCAAGCAATACAAGGATCTGATCAAGCCTTGATCCAGAGGCTCGGCATCGCACGAGGCGCCCGATAGCCGAACGACAGGCGATTCTCGCCTGTCCATACCTTTTGCCCTCGTTTTGCAACACGCCAATCCGCACCTCAGGAGTCCGTCTCAATGACAATACGCCAGAACATGATGACGGGAGCCCGGCTGCTGGTCGACGCTTTGGTAAGTCAGGGTGTCGACAAGATCTTCTGCGTGCCTGGAGAAAGCTATCTGGGCGTATTGGACGGCCTGTCCGATGTGAAAAATACGATCTCCACGATTACCTGCCGGCACGAAGGCGGAGCGGCCATGATGGCAGAGGCAGACGCAAAACTGACCGGCCGGCCCGGGATATGCATGGTGACACGCGGCCCAGGCGCAACCAATGCCAGCGCCGGTATCCACGTTGCCTTTCAGGATTCCACGCCGGTCATATTGTTTATCGGCCAGGTCGGTAACGACGTGATGGAGCGCGAGGGATTCCAGGAAATCGACTACCGGCGCATGTTCGGTCAAATGGCGAAATGGGTCGCACAAATCGATCGGGCAGACCGCGTTCACGAATTCATCGGGCGTGCCTTTGCCGTGGCGACCTCTGGGCGCCCCGGCCCGGTGGTGCTCGCCTTGCCGGAAGATATGCTTGTGGCCGAAGCCGCGCCGCCCGCAGCCAAGCGGGTGCTTCCTTTCGAAATATCGCCGTCGGCGGACCAGATGCAGTGGTTCGCAGATCTTTTGAGGCAAGCCGAGAAGCCGGTGATGGTGGTCGGCGGTAGCCGCTGGACGGATCAGGCGAAAAGCGCGGTTGAAGCGTTTGCCGAACGCAATGCCATTCCAACCATCGCTGCGTTCCGGCGTCAGGACAAGTTCAACAACGACCACCCCTGCTATATCGGCGAGATCGGCCTCGGGGTTAATCCGGTTCTGCGCAAGACTGTCGGGGACTCCGACCTCGTCATTCTGTTGGGAACGCGGATGGGCGAGGTTGCCTCCAGCGGCTACGAGATGCTTGAGGTACCCGCACCACGCCAGAAGCTCATACACATCCATGCGGCCGCCGACGAGCTCGGACGCGTTTACACGCCAGATCTGTCCATCAATGCGACGCCGCTGGGCTTTGCATCGATGCTCAAGGATCTGCCGCTCCTGAAACGCGATACCTGGGCGGAACGGACCGAGACCGCACGAAAGCAATACGAGACCTGGCAAGTTCCAAAAACCGTGCCTGGCACGTTCAATCTCGGTGAAGCCCTGATCTGGTTGAGGGAGTACCTCCCCCACGAGGCCATTCTGACCAACGGAGCGGGGAATTTTTCGGCATGGCTCCACCGGTTCCATCGCCATCGGCGAATCGGCACACAACTGGCGCCTACCAGCGGATCGATGGGATATGGCGTTCCCGCAGCCGTTGCAGCCAAATTGCGTTTTCCGGACCGCCACGTTGTCTGCATAGCCGGTGACGGTGATTTCATGATGACCGGCCAGGAACTGGCGACTGCGATGCAATATGGGGTAGCACCGATTTTTGTAGTCATCGACAACGGTATGTTGGGAACAATCCGCATGCATCAGGAGAGCCGTTTTCCAGGAAGACCAATTGCGACGGATCTCATCAACCCGGATTTTGTCACGCTCGGGAAAGCGTATGGCGCCCACACCGAATATGTCGATCGCACGGAAGACTTTTCGACGTCCTTCAGACGAGCCGAGGCATCCGGCAAACTCGCCCTTATTCACGTCAAAACCGACCCTGATGCTCTGACGGCGAACCGGTCGCTGACTGAGATCAGAGCTGCGGCACTGGCGCAATGAGACGGCAGCGGCCTCTCGGGCTTCGGTGCTGGAGATAGCAGAATTGGATTCACGGAAATTCATCCCGCTGATCGTGGCCTCGGCGATCATAATGCAGCAGATCGATTCGACCGCGGTCACCACTGCGTTGCCATCCATAGCAGACGCCTTGCAAGTCTCCACGCTCAGTCTGCACTCGTCGATCACGGTCTATCTGCTGGCGCTTGGGATTTTCCTGCCGATCAGCGGGTGGCTGGCGGATCGCGTCGGCGCGCAGCAGCTGTTCGCGTGTGCGATCGGCATTTTTACGCTCGCCTCCTTGCTTTGCGCAGCGGCGAGCAACTTGCCGACGCTGGTGATCGCGCGACTTGTACAAGGCTTCGGTGGCGCATTAATGCTACCCACGGCACGTCTCATCATCGTCAGATCGGTTCCGCGCGCCGAACTGGTTTCAGCCATGCTGCTTATGAGCATGCCAACGGCGATCGGTCCTACAATCGGCCCGTTGGTCGGCGGTTTCATCGTCAGCATCAGCTCCTGGCGCTGGATCTTCTGGATTAACCTGCCTTTCGGGATCGCTGGGATCGTGCTGACATTGCTGTTCATCGAACCCGTTCCGCCTGGTGAGAGCAAGCCCTTCGATACGATCGGCTTCATCCTGTCGGGATGCGGCATCGGGGCGGTGATCTTCGGCTTCGATTTGTTCTCGGATGGCAAAGGACTATCCACGCTGCTGTTGTCTATCGTCGGAACAGTAGTGCTGGTTGCCTATGTCTTTTACGCCCGGCGTCACCGCCACGCGATCCTCGATCTTACGCTGTTCCGCTATCCGACATTTCGATCAAGTTTGTTGGGAGGAACGCTGTTTCGCATGGGTTTCGGTGCGATACCCTTCATGTTACCTCTGCTCATGCAGCAAATCTTTGGTTATACCCCGCTGCAATCTGGCACGATCACATTCGTCTCGGCGATCGGCGCATTTGGCATGCGAACGATGGCAAAGCGCATTCTCCGCCGTTTCGGTTTTCGCACGGTACTTTGTTGGAATGCAGTGATCGCCAGCGCGTCGATCGCTCTTTGTGCCTTCTTCACGCCGCAGACGGCACCGGCGCTGATAATGGTGGTGATCCTTCTCGGCGGCGTGTTCAGGGCTCTGCAGTTTTCGAGCGTCAATACGCTTGCCTTTGCAGACGTCGACCCGTCCGAGATGAGCCATGCGACGACGCTATCGCAAATGGCGCAGCGTCTCGCCCAAAGCATGGGGGTGGCTGGCGCCGCGGCGCTTCTAAGGCTCTGCTCCGGCCAATCCGACACTTTGACTGCAAAAGCTTTTTCAACATCGTTCCTGGTCGTCGGATTCTTCTCCGCTCTGTCGTTTTTCTCGTTCACCATGATACCAAAAACGGCCGGTGATGTTCTTGCCGGCAGAGCAAGCTAGTAGATCGTTCGCCTCGGAAAAGACCGGCAGTTTTGGCCAAGGCACCGCGATCAACGCAATGTCGGCTCGCGCCTCTGCCTGGCGCGCACATTCCCAACACAGCAGACGGATCTCGCCATCGCATGTACCGTCCTCAATCGAATGCAGGCATGCGCTCGCCCGAGATCCATCCGCTGCACGAGAGCTATCGCGTAGCTGCAACATCAAAGACAAAAATCCGTGCTTTGAGTGATCGATGCACCAACGCTGGCCTGAGGGTCGGTACGACCGCACTGCCACGCGAAACCGCGGCCGAACTACCGATCATAATTGTCCACGCCGACAATAGCAGCCGAAGAATCAACGCTCAGATTGTCGCGGACGAGAAGACCCTTCCCGTCCGCTGCTGATATCGAAATAACGCCGTATGATGGAATAATCCCACCCAGCAGGCAGCCGTTATTCAGATTGTCGACGGCAATCCCCGTTCAGAATTTGGCGCCGATATTGATCCTGACCTGTTGCGGCACCGATCCGCCGGATTGGGCAAGCGTTGCGCCGTAGTCGAGGCCGATGGTCCATTCGTCGCCGATCTTGAAGTCAGCGCCGAATTCGAGATCGACGAAGTCGTCGCCGGTGCCTTCGGTGTCGAGATTGTAGCTCTGCCCACCCGACCGGTCGGCATAGGAGAGCGCCACGCGGCTGTTGCCGGCAAAGTCATGACCATACTCGACCCTGGCTTTCGGCGAGAACACGCCCCAGTCGGTTGGCATCGCATATTCGACGCGGATGCCGATCGAACCGGTCAACGTGTCGACGGT
>JAGWJK010000297.1 GCA_028865845.1 Rhizobiaceae bacterium | reverse complement strand
AAGGACGCATTCATCGTGACTGAGGCCGTTATCCACGCCCGCCGCGCCAACCCCATTTGGCTGGTCGGCAAGGCGCTGATCCTGCTTGTCGCTCTCGGCATCCTGCTTTCGCTCGGCACATGGCAGGTGCAGCGGCTGCACTGGAAGGAAGGCCTGCTGGCCGATATCGCCGAGCGCCAGGTGGCAGCGCCCATGCCGCTCAGCGCCATTGAAACGATGGCGGCATCGGGTGGCGATATCGAATATCGCAAGGTCACCGCGACGGGTCGTTACCTCAACAACAAGGAACGGCATTTCTTCACGACCTATGACGACGCGCCCGGCTTCAATGTCTATACGCCGCTGCAATTGGACGACGGCCGCTACCTCTTCGTCAACAGGGGCTTCGTGCCCTATGACGCCAAGGAGCCGGAAATGCGCATGCAGGGGCAGCTGACGGACCAGCAGACCGTCACCGGCCTTGCCCGCGCCAAGCTCGCCGGCCAGCCCTCCGGCATTCCCGACAACGATCTGGTAAAGAATATCTTCTACTGGAAAGACCTCGACGCCATGGCGTCGAGCGACGGGCTGGATAAGGACAAGGTGCTGCCCTTCTTTGTCGACGCCGACAAGACGCCCAATCCGAAGGGCCTGCCGATCGGCGGCGTCACCATCGTCGACCTGCCGAACGATCACCTGCAATATGCCATGACCTGGTACGGCCTTGCCGCTGCCTTGGTGGCCATCGTTGCGATTTCCTGGTGGCGCAAGCACCATCCGAATGCGCCGACGCAATAGAATTGCTTCATTTCGACGGAATATTCGGCTAGAGCAACGGGCAAGGCGATCCTATCTACGAGCTTTGCCATCGTCCCGGATTTCGGAAGAGACATGAACATAGCGGTTTCCAAACCTGATCTTACCATTCGGCTCTGTGGCCCGCGCGGCTTCTGCGCCGGCGTCGATCGCGCCATCCAGATCGTCGTGCTGGCGCTGAAGGCCTATGGTGCGCCGGTCTATGTCCGCCACGAGATCGTGCATAACCGCTACGTGGTCGAGGGACTTGAGGCCAAGGGCGCCATCTTCGTCGAGGAGCTGGACGAGATCCCCGCCGAGCATCGAGCCCAGCCGGTGGTGTTTTCCGCACATGGCGTGCCGAAGGCCGTGCCGGCGGATGCCGATGCGCGCAATCTTTTCTATCTCGACGCCACGTGCCCGCTGGTGTCCAAGGTGCACAAGCAGGCCATGCGTCACAATCGCCTCGGCCGCCATGTCATCCTCATCGGCCATGCCGGCCATCCGGAAGTCATCGGCACCATGGGCCAGCTACCTGAGGGTTCGGTTTCCTTGATTGAGACAGTCGAGGATGCTGATGTCTATCAGCCCGAAGACCCTGACAATCTCGGCTTCGTCACCCAGACGACCCTGTCTGTCGACGATACCGCCGGCGTGATTGCCCGCCTGCAGCAGCGTTTTCCGAACCTCACCGCACCTGCCGCCGATTCGATCTGTTACGCCACCACGAATCGCCAGGAAGTGGTGAAGGAGGCGGCACCCGGCTGCGATCTCTTCATCGTCGTCGGCGCGCCGAATTCGTCCAACTCGAAGCGCCTCGTCGAGGTGGCGCTGCGGGCCGGCGCCAAGAAATCGGTGCTGGTGCAACGCGCCTCCGAGATCGATTGGGACGGCATTGGCGATATCGGCACTGTCGGTCTTTCGGCTGGCGCATCTGCGCCGGAAGTGATCGTCAACGAGATCATCGAAGCCTTCCGCCTCCGTTACAATGCGGTCGTCGAGCTCGCCGAGACGGTCAAGGAAACCGAAAACTTCCTCGTCAATCGCGAGCTGCGCAACATCGAGCTGACGGCCGCCGACATGGCTTTCGTCAACGGAGATTGAGGAGAGGCCACCTCGTCCTTTGAGTCATTTCCGCATATAGCGCGGAAACACCTCAGGATGAGAGGGGAGAGTTTCGCCGCGGTGCATCAGAATTGGCCCTCATGGCAAGGAGGCCCATCGGGCCGTCTCGAACCACGAGGGCGGGTGATTGCGGCGGCATGCGTCTATCAAACAGGGAATAATTCGTGGCCGTTTATACCGATATTACCGAAGACGATCTGAAGTGGTTCCTGACGGAATATGATGTCGGGCAGCTGCTCTCCTATAAGGGCATTGCCGAGGGTGTCGAGAATTCCAACTTCCTGCTGCACACATCGCACGAGCCGCTGATCCTGACGCTTTACGAAAAGCGGGTCGAAAAGGGCGACCTGCCGTTTTTCCTGGGGTTGATGCAGCATCTGGCAAGCCGCAGCCTGTCCTGCCCGCTGCCGCTTCCGCGCAAGGACGGCGAACTTCTTGGCCATCTTTCCGGTCGTCCGGCAGCACTGATTTCATTTCTCGAGGGCATGTGGCTGAGAAAGCCGGAGGCGAAACATTGCCGTGAGGTCGGCAGGGCGCTTGCCGAAATGCATGTCGCTGGCGAGGGTTTTGAGATCAGGCGTCCGAATGCACTGTCGCTTGCCGGCTGGCAGGGTCTTTGGGAAAAATCCGCAGCGCGGGCCGACGAGGTCGAACCAGGTCTTCAGGACGAAATCCGCGGTGAACTTGATTTCCTGGCGCGCCACTGGCCGAAGGATCTGCCCGACGGCGTCATCCATGCCGACCTGTTTCCGGACAACGTCTTCTTCCTCGGCGACGAGCTTTCCGGCCTGATCGATTTCTATTTCGCCTGCAACGATCTGCTTGCCTACGATGTCTCGATCTGCCTGAACGCCTGGTGCTTCGAGAAGGACGGCTCCTACAACATCACCAAGGGCATGGCGATGCTGGAAGGCTATCAGAATGTGCGGCCGTTGAGCGACGCCGAAATCGCCGCGCTGCCCACGCTTTCGCGCGGCTCGGCGCTGCGCTTCTTCCTGACCCGCCTCTACGACTGGCTGACGACGCCGGCCGGCGCCCTGGTCACCAAAAAGGACCCGCTCGAATATCTGCGCAAGCTGCGCTTCCATCGCCAGATCGCCTCCAGCGCCGAATACGGGCTGAAGGCATGAAGCACGTCGATATCTATACGGACGGCGCCTGCTCCGGTAATCCCGGTCCCGGCGGCTGGGGCGCGGTGATGCGCTACGGTGAGGTCGAAAAGGAACTCTCCGGCGGCGAGGCCGAAACGACCAACAATCGCATGGAACTGCTGGCGGCGATCTCGGCGCTGTCGGCCCTGAAGAGTCCATGCGAGGTCGATCTTTATACCGACAGCGTCTACGTCAAGGATGGGATCACCAAGTGGATTTTCGGCTGGAAGAAGAACGGCTGGAAGACCGCGGACAAGAAGCCGGTGAAGAACGCCGAACTCTGGCAGGCGCTGGACGAGGCCTATAACAGGCACAAGGTGACGCTGCATTGGGTCAAGGGCCATGCCGGCCACCCGGAAAACGAGCGCGCCGACGAGCTGGCGCGCAAGGGCATGGAGCCGTTCAAGAGGAAATAGCGAAAGTGGCGTCGGTTGATCGACGGTCGTCGGTGTCCCGGCGCGGATTGCAGCCATCGCGCGCTTGCGGCAGAATATCTCGTTCGGAGCGAGCGGGATGGAGGCCACACGAATGTTGACGGGCTCATGTCATTGCGGCAAGGCGGGCTGGACCCTTGAGGGCGATCCAGGCTCGATCACCGCGTGCAACTGCACGCTCTGCCGGCGATACGGTGCTCTGTGGGCCTATGACTATGAAGGCGAGCGTATCGCGGTCTCCGGTGAGACCGCTTCCTACACGCGCGCCGTCAGGGACAAGTCGTCGCTCGAAATATTGTTCTGCCCATCCTGCGCATGCGTCGTCAGCTGGCGCGGCCTGCGGCTTCAAAAGGATGGGCGCCGGCGCATTGCGGTGAATATGCGTCTTGCGCCGCCCGATCTCGTCCACGATCTGCCGATCGATCATTTCGACGGTCTGGACACGTTCGAAGACCTCCCATCCACGGGGCGCTGCGTGCGCGATCTGTGGTTCTAGCGCGTCCCGCGCCCATGCCTGACCACCGATAGGGAAAAGATATTCCTCCCTCATCGTGGCTGAGATGGTCTTCACAAAGAAAATCGCCCGGTAAACGTCAGCCGCGCCGTGCCGCCTCGATCGCGGCGACGTCGATTTTCTTCATCTCCATCATCGCTTCGAAGGCGCGTTTTGCTTCGGCACCGCCGGCAGCCATTGCTTCCATCAGCACGCGTGGCGTGATCTGCCAGGAAATCCCCCATCTGTCCTTGCACCAGCCGCAGGCACTTTCCTGACCGCCATTGCCAACGATGGCATTCCAGTAACGATCGGTCTCCTCCTGATCCTCCGTCGAAATCTGGAAGGAGAAAGCCTCGCTGTGTTTGAAGATCGGGCCGCCATTGAGACCGAGACAGGGGATGCCGAAGACAGTGAAGTCCACGGTCAGCACATCACCGGCCTTTCCGGACGGATAATCGCTCGGCGCGCGATGGACGGCACCCATCCTACTGTCGGGAAACGTCTCGGCATAGAAGCGGGCAGCCGCCTCGGCGTCCTTTTCGTACCAAAGGCAGATGGTATTCTTCGCGATAGCCATTGTTCGTCCTCTCAGGTTCGAAGCCAGTTCAGGCAGGTGTCCCACCTATTCATTTCGCATAATATATCATGCACTAAACGCGTTGATGTCACCGCGCGTTCCCGTCTGCGGCGGCAAACATGCGCGCGTCTTCGGCGGTGCTGCCCGTTACTCAAGTTGATCGATACTATACGATAAGACTGGCGGTTGCATTTATAAGCTATCGGCGATTGACAAATGCGGCCAAGCCCATAATCTGCGCTCAGCCCTTGTGATCGTCCGCTTTTGGGAGACGAGGATAATGCTGCTGCCTTCCAGCCGCATGCAAATCTGGCCAAGCGCATGAGATGGTTGTTGCTGGCGGGTCTTGTTGTCTGTTTGTCGGCCTCCGCCGCGGGCGCCGGTACCCTCGACGCAGTCAAGCAGCGCGGAACGCTGCGCATCGGCTACATCACCGACGAAGTGCCGTTCTCCTCCCAGGGCTCTGATGCCAAACCCGTCGGCTACGCGATCGATCTGTGCGGCAAGGTCGCCGATGAGATCGAGCATGTGCTTCCGCGGGTAAAGCGGGAATACGTGGAGGTGACGCTGGCGAACGGCTTCGACGCCGTGAAGAACGAGCAGGTCGACCTGCTGTGTGGCGCAATCACCGTCAATCTGGATCGGCGGGAAATCGTTGATTTCTCGCAGCCGATCTTTCTGACGGGGGCAAGTGCGCTGCTGCGCAAGGATTCGCCTGATTATCTGCAGAGCCTTTTCATCGATAAGCCTGCCTTTCGCGCCGTCAGCGAGCCGCTGACGTCGACCAGCATCATCGGCGTGCGGGCAGGCGCAACGACGGGTACGATCCTGCGCGAGGCCCGCAGCATCGAGGATTCGAAGACGCGGATCGCCGATTTCGATACCCATGAGGATGGGCTGAGGGCGCTGGAGGATCACAAGATCGACGCTTATCTCGGCGATCAGGTGCTGTTGATGAATCTCGCCAAGCGCGCCCGCGATCCATCCTCCCTGGAGGTCGGCGACCGCCTGTTCACGCATGAACCCTATGCGATCGCTCTGAAGCGCGACGATGCCGATTTCCGTCTGCTGGTCGATCGAGCACTGACGGATTTCTACCTGTCGGATGACTTCCTTCCGTTGCTCGAAAGCTATTTCGGCAATGATGCGCCGATGCTGCACACGCAGATCATCATGGAGCACGTCCCGTAAGCGGCTTTCCCTAATACCCACAGCATCCTTGAGCCTTTTTTCATTGCTGCAAACGAAAGCGGCCATCATTCCCATATCAGGGGAATGATGGCCGCTTGATGCATCGCAGTTCAGGCCCTATTCGCTATTCCGGCATCAGGGTCTCCAACTGTTTCAGCCGACCG
The DNA here is from genome assembly GCA_028865845.1 of Rhizobiaceae bacterium. Lineage (GTDB taxonomy): Bacteria > Pseudomonadota > Alphaproteobacteria > Rhizobiales > Rhizobiaceae > Rhizobium. Next base: position 181 of record JAGWJK010000297.1, on the reverse strand, counting down.
AGCGCCGCCTCCTGCCGCAGCATCGCGTAGCCGATTCCGCTCGCATTCAGCGTACTGCCCATTTGGAATGGGTAGTCGTTGAAATCGGAGAAGAAGTCCTTGATTTTCGCCTGGATCGGGACGAGGAGCCACATGTTGCGGGCGAGGAATTCGACCGCACCTCCGCCTTCATCCATGCCTC
>JAGWJK010000296.1 GCA_028865845.1 Rhizobiaceae bacterium | reverse complement strand
GACATCTCGAGATAGACGGCGTTGCTTTCGACATAGGCTTGTCCGGGCGGCGAAGCGGATTGCTCGGGCAGGTTCAGATGATCTTCCAGGATCCGGCGGTATCGCTCAATCCACGACTGTCAATCGGAGACGCATTGCAGGAAAGTGTCCGGTTCGGCGTTGGCCGGCCACACGGCGGTGGGGCGCGCGTCGCCGTGATGATGGATCGCCTCGGGCTGGCCCAGAGTTTCCTTCCCCGCTATCCGCATCAGCTTTCCGGCGGCCAAAAGCAGCGGGTGGCAATCGCACGCGCGCTGCTCGCCGGGCCACGGATCATCGTCGCCGACGAGCCGACTTCAGCCCTTGATGTGTCGGTGCAGTCCGAGATTGTCGAGCTCCTCAAGGAGAATGTGACGGAGCACGGCATCACGATGCTCTTCATCTCGCACGACCTCGCACTCGTACAGGCGCTTTGCAGTTCGATCTACATTTTCAAGGACGGCAGGGTCGAGGATGCAGGACCCTCTGATTTCATATTCGCACGCTCGGAGAACCCCTACACGCGAAGCCTGATCGACGCCCGCTCACGGCGGTTCACCGACTGACGACGGCAAACGGCGGGGGACCTCACGTTCCCCTTTGACCACCTTATTTCACCTCACTCCACGCTCATGCGGGAAGGGCTCGCCGCCAGGGAAAGATCAATCATGACCTCTTCATTCACGATCGCCGTGACCGGCCAATCGCTGATCAAACACGATCTTCGCGATGTCGATACCGCAGGTTTTCGGGGCGTAGCAGAGTTGCTTCGCGGCGCCGATCTGTCGTTCACGAACTTTGAAAGCACGATCCTTGGAAGCCATGGCGGGTGGCCGCTCAAAGGATCGTTCTTCGGATGCAGCGAACCGTTCGTCCTCAATGCGCTTCAGGACATGGGTATCCAGGCACTTTCGCTATCCAACAACCATGCCTTTGATCTCGGTCCTCCAGGCATTCTATCGACCATCGAGGAGGTGGAAAAGCGCGGCTTTCTTCACGGCGGTATCGGTCGCAATCAGGTTGAGGCCGCTCGTGCCGCAAGGGGCTTGTTCGCCGGTCGGAAGGTCGCCCTCGTTGCCATGGACGGTGGCCCGGGGCCAGATTTCATGTATGCCGCAGACGGCGGCCATGGCCGGCCCGAGCGTGCTGGCGTCAACCGGCTGCGATTGACCCAGGTTCTTGAGGTGGACGACCATGCATTCGAGGCGCTGGGCACAATCCGCGACAAGATCGGATATACCGCCCGGCATCTCGGTAACGATATCCAACCGGACGACGTCCCCTCTCTCGACCACGACAAGGAAATAGCGATTGCCCGCGCCATTTTCCGGCGCTCCGACGGGTTCGGCCGTACCGTCAAAATCGATGAGGACGACATGTCACGAAATCTCTCGGCAATCACATCTGCGACAGAGGAAGGATCTCTCGTGATCGCCTATCTGCATCATCACCATTGGGCAACGGATTGGTATCAGATGCCCGACTGGGTTGGCGGCGTTGCGAAACGGTGCATCGACGCAGGTGCTGCGATGTTCGTCAGCCATGGCGCTCCCGTCCTCCAGCCGATCGAGATCTATCGCGGCCGGCCGATCTTCTACAGCCTGGGCAATTTCATCTTCCACGTAAAATCGGAGAACTCGCCCTGGCGGGCGCGGGAGGTATGGGAGAGCGTGATCGGCCTATGTTCGTTTGGAAAAGACGATGCCCTTGCCGGTATTTCGTTCCATCCGATCGCCATTGGCGGCAGCGATGCATTGGCGAGCGATGCACTGGAACAACGTCGCGCCCCCGAACTGGTCTGCGGGAAAGACGCTGAGCGAATTCTTCAGCGCTTCCGGGATCAATCGGCAAAGCTCGGTGCTGACGTCGAGATCAAGGATGGCGCCGGCTTTCTTCGAATCTAGACGAGGCGAGGCCAGGTAGGATGGGGTCGGGATCGCCGCGGATCCTGCCTCATACCGCAGCATCCTTCGGCGGTGCTCGATTGCCGGGCGGTTGTCCTGCCTTGGCGCTGAGAAGATCCGCGGCCTCCACGCCAAGGATGACCGCGAGGCTATCGACCATGTCAATTGTTGCCGCGTACTGACAGCGCTCAAGCGAGCTTACATAAGTGCGATGGATGTTGGCGCGATGAGCGAGCTCTTCTTGCGAAAAGCCTCTCAGCTTTCGTAGTCTCCGAAGATTTGCCGCAAGAATCTCTCGTATGTTCATAACGAGACCCATGCACTCTGCATCGCATTCATCTACAGAGTATACAGTGCAAAAGCGTATTGGCGTATCGAGTCGCTCATCCCGTGGGCTGATGTAGCTGCCGGTCTTCGTATGTTTGATAACGCGTAATCGTTGTGCCGATCAAACCCGAGCGCAAAGCCCGTTACAGTTTCTAAAGCCAATGGCGTCAAAGTTCAGGCACTATGGGTCGGTCATGCTCATCGTCCCGAAGCATCGGCCTGCGGAAATGTCCAGCTTCCGTTGAGTATCTCAGTACGAGGCCGGTACAGGCGCACCGTATAATTCCAACCTGCCATGACCGGAATGCAGTTTTCGATCTTCGCCTTGCCACAGCCGCCGAACTGCACGTTGATGGAACCATCGGGGGCCTTGGCAGCGGTGATGTTGTTCAGCGTGTAGGCGTTCAACGTGTTCTTCTCGAAGTAACCTTTGGCATTGTAGACACTGATCGACCAGAACCCGTCGACCGGCACGTCCTTGATGGACAGCTTGTAGATCGTCTTACCGTCATTGTTTGGCGGCGTGACATTCAGGTAGGTGGCGTCTTGTTCAGGGTTGCCACCCCATCCCGCGGCGGTGCCGATCAAGTGACGGATCGGATCAACCTTGTCCTTCGTGCCGAAGGCACCTTTGAAGTCAGGAATGGTGGAAGCAAGAACCAGCAGGGCATCGCGGACCTTCTTCTGGCTCGCTGCGTCCCATCTCGGAGCCTCGAATTTGCCGGCGCTGGTCTGGCTGATGGTTGCGGAATCCTGCAGACTGTGGACCTGCTGAATGTCATCAGGGTTGTTGGGGTCGACCAGAGTGCGCAGCCCGACAAGGATGTAACGTGTTCCAGCCTGTTCGCGGGTGTAGGTGTAGCCGCCAGCCTCGTATTTTTCGTCACCGACCAGATAGTGGTCTTCGTTGATGACCTGTAGCGAACGAAAGCGCTTGCCGGCGTCGGGAAGAGTGACGGTGACAGGGCCTGCGTCGAGATCGATCAAGGCAACCGAGTAGAGCGTATCACGGTTCGGCCGGACGACGGTTTGATGCTCGATCGACATCGGCTCGCGGCGATGGTTGAATTTTCCGGTTACGCCTCCCGCATCCTTGAGTGCGTTGTTGAAATAGAGATCGGTCTCTGCCCGAACGAAATTGTCGACGGTGACAGGCACGTCGGCAGCTACTGCCGCCTGAATTCCCGCGCTGAAGCAAAAGGCGGCGAACGAAGCAAGATGTACAAACCGCATGGCACTTCTCCTATTGAACAGCTTCGATATCCGGCAGAACCCAACTTTTGTCGAACAAGGGCTTTTCCGGCCCGTAGAGGCGAAAAAGCACCTCGAAACGCTGACCTGCGATGGTCGGAATCCAATTTGCCTCGCCCTCGGGCGGGGCGGCCGGACCGATGCTGATATCGACCGAACTATCGCCGTTGCTCTTGAGGCCCGGCGTATTGGACGCGCGGCTGAACCGTTCGAGATTTCTGATGAACCCGTGTGTCTTGGCGTCGTAAACGGTGGCCGACCAGTATTGTCGAGCGGGGGCATTCGCCGGGACCGTCAGGCGGTAGCGCCTCGCACCGTCCAGCAAGTCTCCCGCCTTGTCTCGCACCGTCATTACGTAGAACTGCCCGGCACCGAGATGTTTGATCCCGACATAGCCCATGGAATAGGTAATCGCGCGTCCGTCGATGGTATAGCTGTCGACCTTCGCGAAATTGTCGGATTGGGCTTGAATACCTTCCGGCAACGCCGGCACAAACCATCTGCTGCTTCCGAAATAAGGTGAGAAGACATTCTGGCGCTGGTATTCCAGCCAGACCTGCGCTGCCTTTGCGCCCATCGTCAGTGCTTCGCTGACATCGCGGTCTGGTTTGAAGACTTTTCCCTTCTCGATGCCAATGGACTTCAGGGGGTCGATCATTGCGCGGTCGCGTTCAAGCCATGGCTCTTTCTGCACCACCCTATCCAACGAGGCGAAGTAGTCGGCATCATAGGGAATTGTCCCATCGAACAGGTCGTCGACGACGTCGACGAACACGGTTTTCTGCGGCTTCGATGCCGTCGAGAGCGGATAGAGCTTGACCCGCTTTCCATAGGCGACGGCTTTGGCCACATCCTCGTTGCTTCCGGTCTTCGGTGTCGATCGTATCAATGCATAGCCCGTGAACGTGTCCGATCCGAGCGGTATGTATCCCGCCGGAACCTTCTTGGAGTATCCCGGCGGAAGGATGAGGTACTTCCCGCCAGCGCCTTTGTCCGCTCCAGTCGGACCAGCATCCTCAAGGGCGACCTGCCAGATATTGTCGATATTGGCGGTGATCGAGCCGCTGTCGGCCGGCGGGAATTCGAGTACCATCGGACCGGCCGACTGTGTGTCGAAGAACGGGATCAGGTAGACGGTATCCGGATTGGGCGTGAGTGTCTGGTTCAGCCAGGAGGGCAGTCGCGACCAGAGCGCTATCTGGTTGGCCATACCGCCTGCCTTGCGAAACGCCTGGAACATGAGGTCGGTGTTAACGGCTGGCATGCCCCAGATGACTGCTTCGGTTGCCCTGCGTTCGATCTGTTGCTTCACGATATCGTCGAGGGCAAGGCTGTCGTTGGCGGCGAGAAGCGACAACACGGCAGCCCCGAACACAGCGATCGACCTCATACCATACTCCCCAATAGTGATCAGAAATGAACGACCAGCCCTAGAATCGGCCCCTGCTCGACGATGTCGTTGATGAGACTATCATTCGAGTAATTTACCCCCATGGCGCGGTAGCCCATCACCCCGGAGATTGAATCCTTGAACTTGTAGCCGAGCCCTCCCATCACGTCCCAGTCGAGGTCTGCACCACCTGCGCCGACAAGCCCCCAACCCGTAAGATAGACCGTCGGGGTGATCGAATAGACGCCCCGAAAACCGCCAAGCCCATCGACCCATGTCGCCTCATCCCGGCCCGAAACGCCGCCGAGCGGACCGCCCCGGAAAGATATGGTTGTTTCGGTCCACCAGAGCTTGGCTCCGCCGACGACATCGAGGTGGCTTTGTCCATCGCCAAGGATGGTGTAGCCGACGCCCAGCATGCCGGTGAAGGTCTCCTGCTTCAGGGCGATGCTGTCCGCAAACACACCTCTCGGCGTTGCGGAATCACTGGTGACGCGGGCGTAGGAAAGGTCTGTGAGGACGCTGAACTGACCATATCTGAATTCCCCAGCACCCATGAAGCCGAAGTCGACATCCTTCAGGATGTCGCCGAAGCTCTCCGCACTATGCACTTCGGGAAGACCGAAGACCGCAGTGTCGCCGCTGATTCCGGCGGCCCAGAAATAAGGCGAGAATGAAAAGGTCGGATGATCGGTTGGCTGCGTGGTGGGTGCGGACGCGATGACAGGCATGACATCTGCTGCCATCGCTGGTGTGGACATCAACAGCAGGGTTGCAATTCCGGCAAGTCGTCTGGCGACACGGGGATGGCAAACGCTTCCTCGTGCTCGGCGACCCTCGGTGTAGCTCATCGCACAGTTCCTCCCGAGCGTCGCAATTACCGCTTTCAGCCGCGAAGATACACGACATTGGGTTGAGAACAAGACATCTAATACAGCAGTCGCTTCATGGCGCGGCGGCGATGACTTTTGCTGGCAGGAAGGAAAGTGCGCCCTGCCGCAAACGCTAGCAGTAAGATTCTTGCGCCAAACCGAGGCGCATCACTTTCGGCATTGCCTAATCGTCGCGCTGTTCCAACGCGGGAGCTCGTCGACCAAGCGAAACCCCAACGGTGGGATTGGGACATCGTCACCCTAGGCTCCGGGAATTCGAAGGTCTGCCGGATGGAGCTTAAAGAAGAACCGCCGTTGATCACCCGACACGGT
>JAGWJK010000295.1 GCA_028865845.1 Rhizobiaceae bacterium | reverse complement strand
GGCGGGTCAACGGAGTTCTGAGGTCGTGACTGATCGAGGTGAGCATTCTCGTTCGCTGGCCTGCAAGGTCCAGCACCCTTCGGCGCATAGTGTTCAGAGATGCTGCGAGACTTCGTATTTCAATCGCTCCTTCGGCGACGAACGGCTCCTCGAGCCCATCGTCCATACTGACACGCTCGGCGGCGGCCGCGAAACGCACGAGAGGTCGCCCGATCATCCACGCGCAGATAAATCCAAGGACCGCCGCCGGGATCAGGATTAGTCCGAGACCAGTGACGACAGTCGAAAGCATATCGTAGCCGTCAAGAGATGGAGGTACGGCGAACACGAGCTGGCCTGATACGACGGCGACATTCACGGTTCTCGATGCGGAGGCGCGCAAAATATGAGTGAGCCGATGGAATAAATCCTTATCCAGCAACCGGCCGACGTCTCGGGGAACCGCGTCGATCGTGATGGGAGACTCGACGAAGCGTTGAGGCTGTACCCTCTCGACCTGAATTCCGGATGCTCTCGCCTTTGATAGTATTTGATCTTGGTCGATGCTCGTCGCAGCGCTGTCAAAACTTTCGGCAACTTGCTGAACTCGTCCCGCAAAAACCCCGATGTCCATCTCCCGTCCATTTCGACCGGGCATCAACGACTCGGACAAGCTGGAGATCAGCATAACAGCGATCGAGAGTGCGATCGTCAGGAGTGCAATCTGTGACAGGATGGATGTAGCTATTGGGCGCTTCAAGGCAACAGCTCTACGTTCGTCGTGAACATATAACCGCCGAGACGGACCGTCTTAATCAATGCAGGGTCTTTCAAGTTTGGCTCGATCTTTTGCCGAAGGCGGCTAATATGGGCGTCGATGCTTCGCTCGACCGGCCCGGCGGCTCCTGCGTGGGTCATGGAGAGCAGTTGTTCACGACTCAAGATCCGGTTGGGGTTGCGGCAGAAAGCTGCCAGCAGGTCGAATTCCGCGGTCGTCATTGACACTTCGGCGCCGTCAGGATCGGTGACCTGCCTGTGTCGAGGGTCTACGACCCAGCCGGAGAACGTCAACTTTCTCATTCCATCGGAAACTGCGTCGCCTGAGATATAAGAGGCCCTGCGAAGCAAGGCCTTGATGCGCGCCAGAAGTTCCCTTGGATTGAAAGGCTTCGTGACGTAGTCGTCCGCGCCAAGTTCAATGCCTATGATCCGGTCGACATCCTCTCTGAGGGCTGTGAGCATAAGGATGGGGACACGGCTCGATGCTCGCAGCCTGCGGCAAATGCTGAAACCGTCTTCACCGGGCAACATGGCATCAAGAATGACCAAATCATAAGCCCTACGTAATAGGAGTCGATCCATCTCGCTTGCGTTATTTGCCGCGGTTGCGTCGAAACCATTGTCTTTAATAAGCTCCAACAGCATTTCCGCGATTGCTGGATCGTCTTCGACGACAAGCATGTGAGCTTTGGGTTCCACGATTGCGCTTTCTCCGGTCACTTCGGCAATTCCCACACCTGGACGACAAGAATTGCGCGCAGGGTGATCGCCGTCCGCATCATTATAGCGGCGCAGCATTTCTGTCGAAAGCAAGCTGCCGCTCGACATGCGTGATTTCCTTTCGTCCGCCCGATGGCGACACCCATAACACGATGAATTTCGACAATTTGTTCGAACATGTTGCGTTTTGTTGCGACGGTCCCTGGGGAGACCGCCAGGTCGGGGCGACCTAGCGGTCGTCACAAAACGCAACAAAACAGAACATCGTGCGACAGAGGAGCGTGCTAGCCGTTTGCCATGTTACAACACGGAGCCCGACCCAATGCCGAATGACAAAGTGAAAACAATCGTGTTCTTGCCATTGGCGGCCGCCGACTTCGTTGTCGCGAATCTCGAGCGGGGCGGTTATGAAGCCATGGCGGTTCACACCGTATCCGAGTTGCACGAAGCATTGTGTTCGTCGGAATATGCTCTGGCAGTGACCGCGCGACCCGACATCGATCTTGTCAGGCATTTGCAGGCGATACCGGTCGTCAACATTGAGGTATTTTTCGACTTCGCCACGGAACGATCTCGAGACGGCACGCCTCGACGCTTCGATGCAAAATCGTTTTTGACTCGTGTCGATGCTCTCACTGCGAGCCCTCAGTTTGGCAAAAAAAGAAAGGACCAATCTGGTACGGAGCCGCAATCGCGATCGCGCTTTTATGATTTGGTAGAGTTAGTTCGGAACATCGCTGACATCAATCTACGCAAGTGCTTACGACGTCCGACTGGGTCGTGACCGAATACGATGACGAGCAAGGTCTCGAGCAGCGCGGATTTCGCTAGCTTTCCTTCGACTTTATCGCAAAAGATCTTCATCCCCGACCGCCTAGACAATTGGGGACTCGCACAACTACTTCACCGAAATTATATTTTTCGCGCAATTGAATCTGTGGACGCCTGGACCGGGAATGGCGGTAGATCCCGGCCCAGATCGACACCGGCGGCATTGCTGCTCCAACGTCAACTTCTGGGCTCTTGGCCGTCAGAATTTGTACCCAACGACGAGCATTGCGGAAGGCTGGACATACCTTTCCACAATAGGGCTGTCTTTGGCGTCACCTGCGAGGAAACCTACGCCGGCTTGACCCCGAATGAGCCAGTTTTTCGTCGCCATGTAAGTGACGGATGTGTCGACATCAAACCGCTTCAAACCGCCCTTTGCGTCGTACGCAGCAAGGCTTGAGCGCTCCGATTGCGCTTCCGTCACTCCAAAATAGCTCTGCATGTACTTGTCGTCGGCAAGCGTTGCCGATGCTCCAGCGGAAAAAAGGAATTTGTCGTACTGCTCGGTCAAATCCGCCCCGATCTTACCCTGCAGGCCATCGCTTCCACCTATCATCCTGTCTATGTCAGCGTAAATCCGTGCCGAGCCAAATTGGTAAGACGCGCGTGCGCCAACCACGCCGGCCGCGTCAATGTCCCCGAGGCCGTGCAGGCGATCGCCATCACTTTGTTTTCGGCCTAGGTCGTAGCCGCCTTTAAGGCCCAGCGTGAATCCGTTCATGGTGAACGCGTCGAGCGTTATGCCCGAGGGATCCACGTGAACACGATCGAGCGGCGTCGCAGAAATGAACGGCACGGGTGTAACCTTCATTTCCTTGGAACCCTCGTATGTGGGGCCGTACATAGCTCCAGCCCCAACGACGAAATGCCAATCCGAAAGCGTCTTTTCAACACCGCCGAAACGGACTTGGTCGAAACTGCTGTCAGCGGCAGGCGCTTCGGGCGCCGCTGCGCTGTCATCGGTCAAATCTGCGGCCTCGACGGGTATTGACCAACAGGCTGAGATTGCGAGGAATGCCGTCGCGAATGCGGCAATCGCCGCTCGCTGGGGTGTTGAGAACATCTTGGAACAGCTTTCGTTTTAGGAGAAACAGCGGCGTGACGGAGACTGCGAGCGGAATGCACGCAGAAGCCGCAGCACACGTTTCTCAGGTTCTCGGATGTTTTTGGGTTCTGTTTTGTTGCGAAATATTACGAGGTGCGCACGGCCCGCCGCAATTCAGACATCATCGCAAGATCGGCGAGCGGCGCCGTGATTGCGGCGATTTCGCGTAGGCAAGCCATGCTTCACCTTATGGAACTCGCTCGGTAAATCTGGCTGTCACGTCCAAATGGCCACCCGAATGTGACAGCAAGACGCCCACCAAAATACTCGCCGCAATCTATTGCAACATTTCAGAACACAACATCACAGGCCGTTTGCTAGGCTCGAAGGGAAACGAACCAGAAATGCTGTCAGCTAGAGCGAAAGACCGCGATGCAACTCCTCTCCCACCTTCTCCCATGGACCTACCTTCACAACCCGGCAAACAGAACAAGGAGATTGTCCTTGACCTTAAAGGCCGGTCGCGATGGTTTGCGAATCCTTGGGATAGCCGGCATGCCGATATTGGTCGCCGGGTGCGCATCGGCTCCTTTGGATCAGGCCGGCTCTCTCGTGTCTTATCAAGGACTGCAGCAGTCCGATGGCATGTTTGCTAAATCCAAACTTCGGGTCGATAAAGACGCCATTCTAGCAGCAAAGACAGTCCGTATAGACCCTACGACATTTGCGATAGGCGCTCGCCTGGACACGATCACCGAAGACCAGCGAAAACTGGTGGCAAACGCTGTCGACCGATATATGTGCATCGGCCTCGGCGATCGACTGGAGGTCGTGCCTTATTCACAACCGGCGGACCTCACCGTACATGCGGTCATCACACATATGGATCCCACTGATGAAAAAGCAGTCGCGGCGAGCTTGGGGGCGAAGATAGCAAAGACAGTCCTTCTTCCGGGCATTCCTGCGCCGGTGCCTCGAATTCCCATCGGAATGGGAACCTTGTCCGTGGAGGCCGAAGCACGCGGCAGCAGCGGTCAGCAGGTTGCTGCAATGGTTTGGGGACGGGGCGCGAACATGTTCATGGGCAATGCGCGGGCATCCAAATCCGGTGACGCCTATGAATTAGCGAGCGACTTTTCAAACGATTTCAGCAAGATGCTAATCACGGGAAGAAGTCCTTATGGATCCATGTCCGGCTTACCATCAGTCGACAGAATAAAGGCACTATCGGGTGGCGCGCCAAAGTATGCCGCATGCGAGGTCTTCGGCCGTGCCCCTGGACTTAGTGGAATGATCAGCGCGGCGGTGAGTGCTCCAGCGGAGTGGACGGACAAAGGCGCGGCCAAGAATTCGTCTGCACCGGCGCCAGTCGTCTCTCAATGACGGAGACCTATTCATTTTGTTCGGTGCCAATTCCCAGATCCGTTCGTGGACGGATCTGAAAAAGAGCGGATGAATACGGCCGAAGGTGCCGCACAATGTGTTTGGTCCGGCCGTCGCTTCTGCGAACGGGTGTGCCCCAGACGTCGGAGACCTTCGTGTTCTCCTGGCCGCTATCGAGCGATCCTACGGCAGGTGCCGCACTCACCAGCATCGTCGCGACGAACAACGCTGCAGACCCGCGTTTCCACCTAGGCGAGGCGAAAGCAACCGCTTGGTGTCACCACGATCCACCTATCGCCTCTCCAGCATTCAGGACCTGATCTATGCGCCGAATTACAAACAGCTCCCTTGCCGCCTGCATTGTATTAGCCTGCAGCCTTGCCGACGCCAACGCCCAGGAGGCCACCACTGCGGGAAGTGCGCTGACTGTCGAACTTGTCAAGCCGGTCGTTCGTCAATGGCCAGAAACAATCGCAGCAGCAGGCTGGCTACAACCTTGGCAGGAGGCGGTCATTTCGTCGGAGGCAAGCGGCCTGAAGACCGCCAGCGTTCTGGTCGATGTGGGATCGAAGGTAAAGCGTGGCGACCTGCTGGCGGAGCTGGATTCGGCGAGCATCCTCGCTGATATCAGCAAACAGCAGGCTGCTGTCGGCACGGCGGTGGCAAATCTGGATGAAGCGAACGCCAACGTCGACCGTGCGCACACGCTCGGCAACTCGGGAGCACTCTCGGGGCAGACTATAACGCAGTATTTGATCACGCAGCGAACCGCTCAAGCGAGCGTCGAATCCGAAAAAGCCGGCCTTGAGAGCGAACAGATCAAGCTCCAGCAGACGAGGATCGTCGCGCCGGACGACGGTACCATATCCTCGCGCTCGGCCACACTGGGCGCCGTCGTATCCACTGGAACAGAGATGTTCCGCTTGATCCGGCAGGACCGGGTGGAATGGCAGGCAGAGGTGCCCGCGCAGTATCTGAATTCTGTCAAGCAGGGCCAGACCGCATACCTCACACTGTCCGACGGGACGCAGGTGATTGGAACCGTCAGGCTGGTGTCGCCCACTATCGTGAAAGAAACGGGGCGCTCCGTCGTGTTCGTATCCCTTCCGACAGACGCGGCCCATTCCGGCCAGTTCGCCACGGGCACGATCCGCGTCGCCGTCCGCCCAAGCCTCAACGTGCCGCAGACAGCCGTCGTACAGCGCGATGGATTAAGCTACGTCTTCGTCCTGGCCGATGAGAGCCACGTCGAACGGAAGCTTGTCCAACTTGGCAGGCGACGGGGTGACCGCGTAGAGATTACCGAGGGCATCGATGTCAGCGCCAACGTTGTGAAGGCCGGCGGGTCCTTTCTTTCCGATGGGGCAAGTGTAAA
>JAGWJK010000294.1 GCA_028865845.1 Rhizobiaceae bacterium | reverse complement strand
TAGATCATCGGTTGCGCAAGCAGGATAGCGACCAGCCCGAGGCCGAGGTAGAAGCCGCCGGTGGATCTGCCCGCTCCATAGGCGTCCGTCCGCCCTTCCCGCACATTAATGCCGAGAAAGCGGTAGGTGTAACCCGGCGCAAACATCATGATCAGACCGATCAGCGCGGTAAAGGCCGCTGCGCAGAAGGCAAGCTGCTCGCCGAGATCGGTCGGGAAATAAAAATCCATCGTTCGTCCCCAAATCAGTCCGGGCCAAATCACTGTGCGCCGCGAGGCGACTTATGACATGAAGCGGCGGAAAAGGGGAAGATGGCGAACGGCCGGTTAATCCGCCAATCACAGAAAGCTCTGCGGATCGATATCGAGCTGCACATGCACGGAGCCGCGCTCCTTCGGCGATTGTGACAGCATCGCGCGCAGAAAACCCTGCATATCGGAATTGCGCCGTCCGTGGACGAGCAGGCGGAAGCGGTGTCTGCCGCGCACGATGGCAAGCGGCGCCTCGGCCGGCCCGAGAACGGCAATCCCCTGAACCTGTGGCGCGGCACTGCGCATGCCGCGGGCATGGGTTTCGGCATCGTGGCGGGTTTCGGCCGAGACGATGATCGAAGCCAATCGCCCGAACGGCGGCAGTATCGCTCTTTCCCGCTCGGATATTTCCCGCTCGTAGAAGGCGCTGGCATCGCCGGATACGATCGCCTGCATCACCGGATGCTGCGGCTGATAGGTCTGCAGCAGGCCGTGGCTCTTGAGGCCAGTCCGTCCGGCGCGGCCGGTGACCTGCGACAACAGCTGGAACGTCCGCTCGGCCGCGCGCGGATCGCCGTTTGCGAGACCCAGATCGGCATCGACGATACCGACCAGCGTCATCAGCGGAAAATTATGACCCTTGGCGACGAGCTGCGTGCCGATGACGATATCGGCCTCGCCCTTGGCGATGGCATCGAGTTCTAGCCTCAGCCGCTTGACGCCACCCATGATATCGGAGGAAAGCACGATCGTCCGCGCGTCGGGAAAGTGGCGTTCCACCTCTTCGGCGATGCGCTCGACGCCTGGCCCGCAGGCGACGAGATGGTCGAAGGTGCCGCATTCCGGACATGCCTCGGGCGTCCGCTCGGCATAGCCGCATTGATGGCACTGGATCTGTCCGCGAAAACGATGCTCGACCAGCCAGCTCGAACATTGCGGGCATTGGAAACGGTGGCCGCAGACACGGCAGAGCGTCAACGGCGCATAGCCGCGCCTGTTCAAGAAGAGCAGCGATTGTTCACCCTTCTCCACCGTCTTGCCGATTGCCCTGATCAGCACCGGCGAGAGAAAGCCGCCGCGCTCCGGCGCGTGGCGACGCATGTCGACCAGATGCAGGTCCGGCATCGCCGCGTCGCCAAATCGGGTCGGCAGGTGAATGGTGCTGTAGCGGCCGTTCTGCCCGTTCACCTGGCTTTCAACCGACGGCGTCGCCGAAACCAGCACGATGGGAAAATCGCCGATTCGTCCGCGCACGACCGCCATGTCGCGCGCATTGTAGTAGACGCGATCTTCCTGCTTGTAGGCGGGGTCGTGTTCCTCGTCGACGATGATCAGCCCGAGATCCTCGAACGGCAGGAACAGCGCAGAGCGGGCGCCGGCAACAACCCGCACCTCGCCGGTCACCGCCTGTCGCCAGACCTTTTCGCGCATGCGGGGAGCGAGATCGGAATGCCATTCGGCCGGCTTGGCGCCGAAGCGATCCTGAAAACGCTCGAGGAAACTTGCCGTCAGCGCAATTTCCGGCAGGAGGATCAGCACCTGCTTGCCGCGCCTCAGCGTCTCAGCGATCGCCTCGAAATAAACCTCCGTCTTGCCCGAGCCGGTAACGCCGTCGATCAGCGAGACCGCGAATTCGCCCTTCTTTACCTCTGCCAGGATCTCGTCGGCCGCCTCGCGCTGCGGTCCTTCGAGGCGCGAGGCCACGAAATCCGGATCGGGCTTGGCAACGACCGGCGGCGGCGGCAGGAAGATCGTCTCGAAAATACCCTGGGCGATCAGCCCGTCGACGACGCTGGTCGAGACACCGGCCGCATGCGCGAGACCGATGCGCGTCCAGGAAAGGCCGTCGGCCGCCATCTCCATGACCCGCGCGCGCGCCGGCGTCAGCCGTTCCGGCGAGCCGCCGATGAAACGCAAGCCCTCGACCATCGGCTCCGGATCGAAAGCGGCGGGCGCGCGAAGCGCCATGCGCGCCACGAGCCCGGGTGGCGATAGCGTATAGGCGGCCACCCAATCAACGAAATCGCGCATTTCCTTGGTGAGCGGCGGGCAATCGAAGACATGGGTGATCGGCCGGAGCTTCTTTGGATCGACGCCACCGTCATCGCCGCCGTCCCAGACGACGCCGATCACCTGCCGCGGCCCCAGGGGAACCTGCACGACCGAGCCAGGCTCGACCGCCATGCCGTCAGGCACAGCATAGGAATAGGGCTTCGGCGCCGGCATCGGCACCAGCACCGGAACCGTGCGGCTCATGGCAGGGGTTGCGGTCGGCGCGTCGAACAGCGCGCCAAACAGGCTGGACGAATCTTTACTCATCGCGGCAGACCATGCCCTTTGCCGCGGCAAAAGAAAACCCATGTTGCCAACTTGTTCCTAGTCCTCATCCTCGTCGTCCACCACCCCGGTGATCCGCATGCCGTCGATCCAGGTGGCGCCGTTTTCGCGGATGACGCGTCTCGGCCGGACGCCGCAACGCTGACGGACAGCTTCGGCCAGCGCTTCGGAATGGGTGACGATCCAGACCTGGCTTGTCTGCGCCGCCTGGGCAATCATCTCTGCCAGCGGGCCGAGCATATCCGGGTGGAGGCTTGCCTCGGGTTCGTTGAGTGCGATCAAGGGCGGCAGGCGATAGGACATCAGCGCGGCGGCAAGCCCGAGAAACCGAAGCTGCCCGTCGGAAAGCTCGCGCGGCTGAAAGACACGGTTGGGAAATTCCGGCAGCATCAATCCGAATTCCGCCATCTCCTGTGGCTCGGGAACGACGAGACGGGCGCCACCCAGAGCGGCAGCGACGACATGGTCAAGCTCGACCGTATCTTGGCGGGTATGGACAAGGGTGGCGAACACCGCGGCAATATTGGCGCCGTCCTCATCCAACAGCGGCGCGGTGACCGCGAGGCACGGCGCGCGCAGCGGCGAGGCCCGGTCAGTGCGAAAACCATGAAAGAATCGCCAGGCATCGACGGCACGCCGGAACGTGCTGACTTCAGGATAGTAACCGGCGTCGCCGAGCAGCGCGATCGCCGTTTCCGACGTCAGCGGCTGCTCGCGATGCTGTTGCATGCGGCCGTTGTCGCCGCGCACCGAAATGCCGGGGCCGTTGCGCTTCATCACGGTCACGGCGCGCCGGCCGGTCTCGACAACGAGTTCCTCCGCCTTGACCTGCGGCTCCAGCGGAAAACCGGCCGCGGCCACGGGCGGTCGCATGCCGGCCTCCACCCAATAGCGAAAGGTGGCGGCCCGCTCCATATCCATCAATTCGACGTCGAAGCGGATGCGGGTCGATTCATGCCTGCGCCGCTCGCCGGACCACAGAACCGAAAACATTCCGCCTTCGCCGGAAATCTCGTTCGCCAGCCGTCCCCGCGCTGCCGCCTGCACCAGCTGCAGCGCGCGATAAAGATTGGATTTGCCGACGCCGTTCTCACCGATGAACAGGTTGACGCCCGACAGATCCATACGGATCGAGCGAAGAGATCGGTAATTCTGGGCAAACATGGACCGGAGTTGCATAAAGAAGGCCTAGTCTATTTCACTCGCCGAGAAAACGCCCCTGCACGCTTTATGCCAGCGCTCGATCATCGCCGCCGAAGCACGTCATTCCGCAAGCCGCAAAATATGCGAATATCCGTCCCGTTCGCACAGCTGGAAGCCGAGCTTCTGCCAGAATGCCGCGGCGCCCACCGTGCCCGCATTGACGGTGACCTGGTTCGTTGCGTGCCGAGCGTGCTCCAGCAATTCGCGCGCCAGCAAACCGCCGATCCCCTGTCCCCGATAGGAAGGATGAACGTAGAAGCGTCGCATCCGAAGCGCTTCTGTCATGGCCGGCTCTATCGTCAGGCCGCCGATGGCGACGAGACTTCCGTCGATATTAGCCATCATCAGGCGCTCGCCGTTTCGGTCGAAACGATTGCGGCCGTCCACCCACTCGTCGACTAACCGATCGACGAAGCGATAGCCTTCACGCCGCGCTTCCATTGCAAGCGAAGACAGTCCCTCAGGCAAATCGCTCGAAACATGGCTGACTTCGATCATCAGCGCCATCGGCTCGACGCTCCAGAATGGATTGCGGTCCTAGGCGGACTGTTCCTCTACCGCCGCAGCCGGATCCGCTGCCACTGTCGGGGCGCTCACCGGCGTGAACACCGCATTTCCGTCCGCCGCCAGATCGAACACCGTGTGTTTTTCCAGCGCCTTCGTCACATCGTTGACGTCGCCGTCCAGCTGGTCGACCGGGATGAGATTGCCGATCTGGAATTCGAAACGGTCGCCGCGCTTGTTCAGAAGCTCGTGGAACACGGTCATGTCGCGCAGTTCCGTCGACCACTTGGCGAACCAGTAGAACAGCCCGGAATTGCGTGCGGTCAGATGAACGGGAAGGATCGGCAGATTGTATTTCCGCGCCAGTCCGACGGCCGACGTCTTCCACGGCCGCTCGTTGAGCTTGCCGTTTGCCCAATAGGCGATGCGACCGGAGGGGAAAAGCACGGTCACCTTGCCTTCGGCAACGGCGCGGTTGGTCAGCTGCAGCGTCTCGCGAGTCTTCAGCTTGCTCTTGTATTCCTCACGCCACTCGACCGGGATGATCATCTCGGCGAAACGCGGATTGACGCGCACGGCATCGCGATTGGCGAAGACCATCATGTCGGGGCGGCGCTCTTTCAGCAGGTCGAACACAGCCACCCCATCGGCGATGCCGGTCGGATGGTTGCTGACAAGGATGAAACCACCCGCGGCCGGGATGCGCTCGACATTGGCAACCTGAATATCGAGCCGCAATAGATCGCTCATATATTCGAAACATTGGAAGCCGGTGATATTGGCGACCGCGTTCGCGAATTCGATTGCTTTGTTGTAGCGCAGAAGCGTGTAGAGAAACGGCCGCATGATGGGCCAGAACGGGTTGCGGACGATCTTTTGTCCGCGCTCTGCAATCAGCGTATCGACGATATGCCCCGGCTGTCCCTGGGATACCAAAGCGATCGCTTCCGCAAGCTGCCCTAATGCAGTTATCGAACCGCGACGTGCCATGAACTATCCTGGATGGTTGGGTTATATTCTATCGCAATCGAATATGATCGAAGCATGACAAAACGCCTCGCGCATAGCTCTCTTAAATCGGATTCAATTTAAGCAACGGCTCATGCGCAGTTTCAAAAGAGCTACCGCGTCCCCGGCACCCCAAAAGCGGACGGGTGCTGCAGGAGTGTTAGCGATTCCATAACCTTCCCTCCCTCAAAGTGGCAGAATGATTTTGGATTTCAAGGGGTTTTCCACTGAACGAGCTGCTGATTATCGCTGATCCCGAATTGATGGCGGAGCGTGGCTGCTGGCTGGAGGCGCTGGGTGACGAACGACGGCTGTCGGTGCATACGCTGGATGCCTACGAGCGTGACACGCGGCAGTTCCTGACCTTCCTCACGGGGCATCTCGGTGGCCCGGCGACGATCCGCGATATCCATGCGCTACGCCCCGCCGACTTTCGCGGCTTCCTGGCGTCACGCCGCAAGGATGGCGCCGGCGCGCGGTCGCTCGGCCGCAATCTGGCGGGCCTTCGTTCTCTGCTGCGGTATCTCGAAAAGAAGGGTCTGGTGAATGCCGCCGGCGCCGGCGCGGTGCGCTCGCCGAAGCAACCGAAATCCCTGCCGAAGCCACTCTCCGACCTTCAGGCCATCACCGTGGTCAGCGACGAGGCGCAGATGCATGACGAGCCATGGATCGCCGCCCGCGACGCCGCCGTGCTGACGCTGCTTTACGGTTGCGGCCTGCGCATCTCCGAGGCGCTGGATCTGATGGCGGATGACGTGCGCCCCGGCGCGACGGCCGTTCGCATCACCGGCAAGGGCAACAAGACACGGCTCGTACCGCTGCT
>JAGWJK010000293.1 GCA_028865845.1 Rhizobiaceae bacterium | reverse complement strand
TCGCTTTCAATGCGCCCGCCCGCCTGGATATCCCGCAGCATCGATGCCGTGATCGGCGATCCCGTGCGCGTAATGTTTTCCCGCACGCGCTCGCCTGAGACCCTCGATAAAGTGAACCCGCGATCGGCGGCAATATCGGTGCACTCATCGATCAGCTTCAGCGCCAGATCCGATGCGCCGGCGGCCACGTAATCGCCGATGCTCGAGCGCATGAGACAGGTCATGCCCGCCGTTGCGGCGATGAAAATCCATTTCTCCCACATATCGGCAAGGATGGTTTCGCTTGCCTGCGTGGTGAAGTTGGCATCGGCAAATGCGGCAGCGATCGCGTTTACTCTGGCCGACAGACCTCCACGCCGTTCGCCGAAGGTCAGGCGGTGAAGATCGTTCATGTGCCGGATTTCGCCGTCCGATCCGATCGTCGTCGAAATGAAACAGGTACCGCCAAGAACTGCCTCCGCGCCGAAGCGCACTTCCAGCCGATCGAGATGCGCCATGCCGTTCAGGAGCGGCAGGATCGCAGTCTGCGGTCCGACCGCCGGCGCGAATGCGTTCATGGCGTCATCGAGATCGTAGGCTTTGCAACTGAGAAGAACGAGATCGAAATGGCCTTCAAGTTCGTCGGCGGTCACCAGTCGCGGTTCGTCGATATGGGCATCTGCTAGCGGACTGCGAATGATGAGGCCCTTCTCCCGCAGCACTTCCGCCCGCTTCGGCCGAACCAGAAACGTCACGTCCTGGTCGACTGCCGCCAGCCTGCCGCCGAAATAACCGCCGATACCACCGGCACCGACCACCAGAATACGCATGCTGAAATTCCCTCCACTCACCAAATAGGTGGCGTCACGTTCGCCGAAACGAGCCGCGCGTCAACCCCGCGAGATGGCATGGCAGGGACGCGTCAAACGCAGGGTGGATTTTCCCGCTGTCTCGACCTCGAATGCGATTCGGCAAAAAACGGGATGCCTTTGCCGATAATTGTTTGCCGTATATACAATTTTAGCATTCAAAAATATTTAATGAAAACAACGTTTGGAAATTGTTCCAGGGTTTGAACTTCGGCAAACATTCGTTCTCACAAGAGGCGTCGGTGAAATTCGCCGCGATACAACTTGACCTTTCCTTCGCTTACTCCCGCTTACCAATGGGCGGCAAACCGATCGCAACCCACATTGTAGCGCTATGCGACGCCAGGTTCGTGTGGCATCGGGAAACAAGGCTGAGGTGGCAGGATGTACCGTCTTGACCCTCTGACGTCCCGTCAGGCGATGCCGGCGATGATTTCGCGATAGCCGACCTCGGAGAAGGCCTTCAATGTGCGGGTCCGAACGCTGCCGCCCATTGCGAGTGTCAATGTGAAGCGCGCAAGCACCGTGTCATCGGGCGCCTCGCAGATTGCCACCATGTCGTATTCGCCCATCGTCAGAAAAAACTGCTTGAACGAACCGCCCATATCTCCCAGCGCCTTCCTCGCCGCGTCCAGACGCTTGGGCGAGTCCTTGACATTGCGGATGCCCTGATCAGTCCAATTCATCAAAACGATATAGGTTGCCATCGCGAATCTCCCTCCCCGCGCAGCAGGCTTCTCAAGAAACGCCGTGCATGCGGTGACAGTTTGGATTGACGCACAAACCCTTCTGGAAACCGCCCAAGGCTTCCAGCGTCATGCGATATCGCCGTCCTATTGTTCCAGATGTCGCCGGGCGACCTCAGTCGTCCCACGGGAAATTATAGGCCTGTCACCCATGCGACGCAATTAGCCCGTGCGCGCCCATTCGGGTAATGGCATCGGGCGGGAAATCGGCCTACTCGACCGTTTCTTCGGCATCCGGCGCCGTCGCCAGCGCCGCCTGGCTATTCGCCGCGACGACCGTGGTCGGCAACGGCGTGCCGCGCTTGCGCTCGCGGGCAAGCGTCAGCATGCCGGAAATGATGATGAGGACGATGCCGACCGCCATCGGCACGTCGATGCTGTCGTTGAACAGCAGATAGCCGAAACCGATCGCCCAGATCATCTGGCTGTATTGCGGCGGTGCAACGAGATTGGCGGGGGCGAAATGAGCAGCCGTCATCAGGAGCACGGTGCCGAGCGTGCCGAGAAGTCCGTAGCTTGCCAGAAACGTCCATTGCAATCCCGTCGGCCACGTCATCTCGGGCAGCATCAGCAAGCCGCTCACGATCAGGGTGCCGAACAGCGCCGCGCCATAAAGCGAGATGCGCTTCTCGTTCGGACCGATAGCGCGATAGATGACGATCGAGACGGCACCACTCAACCCGCCAACCGCCGCACAGAAATGACCGATCGAAAGCTCCCTGAAGCCCGGGCGCAAGACGATGAGCACACCGACAAAGCCGAGAACGACCGCGGTCCAACGCTGCCAGCGAATATCTTCCTTGAGGAAGATCACGGAAAGAATCGTCACGAAAGACGGCAGCAAGAACAGCAGTGCGAAGGCTTCCGCCATCGGCAGCTTGGTGAAGGCGACGATCGAGCAGATGGCGCTGATGGCGCCGCATGCAAACCGCAGCAACCATAGCGGCCGATTGGTCGTTCTGACGATATCCAGCCAGCTATCGCCGCGCGTCCTCAGGAAAGGTACGGCCGAGCAACCGAGAACCGCGCCGATGAACGCCACCTCATAAGACGGCAAAGCGCCGTGCAATAGCTTCACCGAAGCATCGCTGAACGCAAAGACGGCATAGGACGCGAATGCCAGAAGAACACCGCGAAGCGAGGATTGAGCGGCTGTCATAGAGTTTGAATCTGCTGTGATCGAGGTCATGAACGAGGCAACGGCGGGAGGGAGGATGAATCAGGGAGCCGTTCCCAATTGTAGGACAAAATGGGCCGAATTTCGATAAGGGTGTGGTATAAACTATTATTTCAGCATGATGAGGCGGGTGTTGTCCATCAATTCAGTTCTCCGAAAAACCGAATTTCCCAACTTGATCTGCCGATAGCCGCCCTTTCACGGCATAGGAAAAGGCAACCACCTTCATGGCGTCGTCATCGACCTGGCATTTGAATTCGACGCGCTGCCAGCCCTTCGGGGTCTGAACCGCAACACCGTCGCCAAAGAGGCTCGTGTCCGATACCATCGCCTGCGATATTGCTGAATTGACGTAACCGACTGCGCGCAGATCGTATTTATACTGCAATTGCTCCTCGGAATTGCAGAGATAGGCCACACGCCTGCGCCGCGGCCACTTCTTCCACTCCTCGTAATCACTCTTCGGCATCCGCGTCATCTCGCCCCCTGAATAGAGCTTCTTCGCCTGTACGACCTTCCCCTTCGGCATGCCGGTTTTGTCGTCCTTGGACGGCTGCGACGCCTGTTGGCTGTCATTGCTAGCCGATTGCTGCGCCGCCGCCGCACCGGAGAATTGGGCCTGATCGACAGAGCTGGACTGCGCGGGCGTCGACTGTTGCGGGCGAGGCGTCGGCTCGGCAACGAACGACGTTCCGTTGGTTTGGTCGCTATTGCTGTCCGAAGTTTTTGGATCCGCTGACGCCTGCTGTTGCGCCTGCGAGCCGCCGATCGCGGGTACATCGATCTGCTGGTCTGTCTTGGCGTCGGCCGGCAATTGCTGTTGCTGCGGATCGGGATCAGCAGACGACGGGGTCGCGCTCGCCTGATCCGTCTCAGGAGTTTGCGCAGCGGCAGCCTTGTCTTCCGTCTGCGTTCCCGTCTGATCCGGGGTCGGCGTATCCGGCTGGGCAACTTGCGTATCGGACGGCTGATCCGTCGCAAGTTCCTGCGGTTTCTGCACCGAGGCTGGATCGCTGGAATCCGGCGTCGTCTCCGTCTGCGCGGTATCGGCCTGATCCGCTTTGATCGCGGCGTCGGCCTGTGCGGCAGCCGACTGCTGATCGGCTGCAGTTGCCGGCTGCCCCGCATCGGCCTGATCTGCCGCCGTGTCCGCTGTTGCTTGATCCGCAGTCATCTGCTGCTGCGATTGATCAGCATCCTTCGTCGGCGGCTCGGTGCTCTGCTGATCTGCCTGGATATCGGGAGGAGGCATCTCCGTAGGCATTTGCGCGGCGTCAGCCTGCTTCTGATCGTCAGGCGTGTCCGGCGGAGTCTGCGGAGCATCCTTGCTCACCTGCGCCTGCGAATCCGGTTGATCGCCCTGCTGTGCGCTCTGCTGGTCTGGCTGCTTGTCAGCCGGTTTGTCGGCATCCGGCTGTGGCTGATCGGTTTTGGCGGCGTCGGCGACCTTTGTGTCCGGCGTCTTGGTGTCGGCGGTTTGGGTGTCCGGAGTCTTGGCGTCTCGCGCGTTCGCGTCGCTATTGTCGGTGGGCTGCTTGGCGTTATCCGGTTGCGACTTAGCGTCAGGCTGCTTGTCGGCCTTGTTATCCGGTGGCGGTTGCTCGCTTGAGCCCTTCTGGTCGTTGGACGCCGTCTCTTGTTGCTTGTCTTCCGGCCGCGGTGTCGGAGTGGGAACGCCCTGCGGCTGCTCACCCGATTTTGCCGCTACGTTCGGCTGACCGCTGGGCTGATCCTGCTTTTGGGGAACAAGCTCGACATTGACGCTGTCCTCGGGCGGCGGCGGTGGCGGCATCTGCAACGGCAGCAGCAGAAAGGCAGCAACGAAACAGAGGTGAAGCAGGATCGACAGGAACACTCCCAATCGATCCTTCTTGTCCTCGTAAGGTTTTGCGGCGACGCGTTCCATCGGTCAGCGAACGCAGCGCCGAACAAAAACGCCCGATGGAGAAACAGGGGTCAATCTCATCAAAACCTTACCGAACAAGACAGATCGGCCAATGCCGACCAACGCCATATGGTGTGCAACAATGCGGCCCGAAAGAGGCAATCGCAAAAACGCAGATTGTCAGGCCGCCAATCGCTCCGCAATGCCCGGAAAACACACCTGCGTGATCCCAAGGCGGTATAAGCCAATTCTTTCAAAACAAAAACCCGGCTCACCTTCGTAAGCCGGGTTTGATCTCATGACGGGCAAGAGCCGCTTAGCTGTCGAGGAACGAGCGCAGCTTCCTGGAGCGGCTCGGATGCTTCAGCTTGCGCAACGCCTTGGCTTCGATCTGACGGATACGTTCGCGGGTAACCGAGAACTGTTGGCCGACTTCTTCGAGCGTGTGGTCCGTGTTCATGCCGATGCCGAAGCGCATGCGCAGCACGCGTTCTTCGCGCGGCGTCAGCGAGGCCAGCACGCGTGTCGTCGTCTCGCGCAGGTTCGCCTGGATGGCCGCGTCGATCGGCAGCAGCGCATTCTTGTCCTCGATGAAATCGCCGAGGTGCGAATCTTCTTCGTCACCGACAGGCGTTTCGAGCGAAATCGGCTCCTTGGCGATCTTCAGAACCTTGCGCACCTTTTCGAGTGGCATGGCGAGCTTTTCGGCCAGCTCTTCCGGCGTCGGTTCGCGGCCGATTTCGTGCAGCATCTGGCGCGAGGTACGAACGATCTTGTTGATCGTTTCGATCATGTGCACCGGGATACGGATCGTGCGGGCCTGGTCGGCGATCGAACGAGTGATCGCCTGCCGGATCCACCAAGTCGCATAGGTCGAGAACTTGTAACCGCGACGGTATTCGAACTTGTCGACCGCCTTCATCAGGCCGATATTGCCTTCCTGAATAAGATCAAGGAATTGCAGGCCGCGGTTCGTGTACTTCTTCGCGATGGAAATGACGAGACGAAGGTTCGCTTCGACCATTTCCTTCTTGGCGATACGCGCTTCGCGCTCGCCCTTCTGCACCATATGCACGATGCGGCGGAATTCCGAGATCGAGATACCGGTTTCGGTAGCAAGATTCTGAATTTCCTGCCGGATATCGCGGATCGTCGTGTTTTCGCTCTTGGCGAATTCCTTCCAGCCGCGCGCAGCCAGATTGCCGATCGACTTCATCCAGTTCGGATCGAGCTCGGCGCCCTGGTACTGTTCCAGGAAGCTGTCGCGCTTGACGCCGTAGGATTCGGCGAGACGCAGCAGGCGGCCTTCGTTCTGCACGAGACGCTTGTTGATGTCGTATAGTTGCTCGACGAGAGCATCGATGCGGTTCTGGTTGAGCGACAGCGACTTGACCGACTTGACCAGCTCGTCCTTCAGCTCCTTGTAGCGACGCTCCTGCGCCGACGACAGGGTGCCGGAAGCAGACAGACGCTGCTCGACCTGCTG
>JAGWJK010000292.1 GCA_028865845.1 Rhizobiaceae bacterium | reverse complement strand
CATGAACAAGCACCACCCCGTGGCAAAATCCGTATCGGCACCAGCATTGCATCTGGCGGGGCGGCCGCGTCTGCGCATCCTCGGCACGGCAATCTCGCTGCTGGAGGAACTGCGGCTCCGCGCGCAGGCGGATCTCGGCATCGATGTCACGTTCGACAACAACGACTTCCTAACCACGCAGTACAAGGCGGCGCGCCAGCCGGAAACCTACGACATCTACGATCAGTGCTTTCATAATCTCGATATCGTCTGGCACTGGCGGGCCATCCAACCGATCGACGCAGAACGCATCGTCCTATGGGATGAGGTCAACGACCTCACCAAGACCGGACATATCGGACCCAATCCGCGGCTGGGTCTCGGCGATGTTCCTGCTCGAAAGCTGTTCGTCCAGCCGAACCTGGCCTTAGGCGACACCCCATCGCGCTTTATTTCGATGCTGCCGACCACCCATAATTTCGACAGCTTCGCCTATCGCACGGATCTCGCGAAGAGTGACGTTGGCATGCATTCCTGGAGTGCGCTGTTCGATGAACGTTGGGCGGGCAGGGTGGCTCTGGTGGATGAACCTGCCATCGGCATTTTCGATGCGGCGCTGGCTGCCCAGGCGGCCGGCCTGATGTCGTTCGATGATATCGGCAACATGTCGATACAGGAGATAGACCAACTGATCGATATCCTGGAAGAGCGCAAGAAAAGCGGCTTCTTCCGCGGTTTCTGGAAGACTGCCGAGGATGCCGCACGGCTGATGGTCGCCGGCGAGACCAGCGTGCAAAGCATGTGGTCGCCCGGTATCGGCATACTGAATTCGAAAGGAGTGCCGGTCGAGCAAGCCGTGCCTGCCGAAGGCTATCGAGCATGGCATGGGGGCCTCTGCCTTTCGAAACACTTGAGCGGTCGCCTGCTCGATGTCGCCTACGACTATCTGAATTGGTGGATATCGGGTTGGCCGGGCGCAGTCGTCGCCCGCCAAGGATATTATATTTCGACGCCGCAGCGTTCACGACAGTTCATGACATCGGCGGAATGGGATTATTGGTACGAGGGCGCTGCCGCAGCGGAAGATCTGCCTGGTCCCGACGGACAGATCCGGATAAAGGCCGGGTCCCTGCGCAGCGGCGGTTCCTATTGGCAACGCGCCAATTGCATTGCGGTTTGGAATACGACAATGGATGAACACAATTATCTGGTGCGCCGCTGGATGCAGCTTGTCGGCGGCAGGGGAGACGAGGGACTATGACGCAGAGCCATCTCGGCAAATCGATCGCGCAACTGTCGGTCTTGATTCAATCCGGCAACCTCGACCCCGTCGCCTTGATCGAGGAAACGATGGACGCGATCCGCAATCATCCCGACCAGGCGATTTTTACCAGGCTGCTTGATGCGCGGGGTAAGGACGAGGCGGCCGCATCGTCGCGACGGCTGCGGGAAGGGCGGTCGCTCGGATTGCTGGATGGCATTCCGATCGCCTGGAAAGATCTTTTCGCGGTGAAAGGCCTGCCGACCACGGCAGGATCGGTCGTGCTTGCGGATGCCGCGCCTGCGTCGGAGGATGCGGACGTCGTGGCGGCGCTGAAGGCTGCCGGCATGATCGCAGTCGGCCGGGTCAATATGAGTGAGTTTGCCTTTTCCGGCCTCGGCCTCAATCCGCATTATGGCACGCCGGTCAATCCGCGGGCGTTCGATGTCGCCCGCATACCCGGTGGCTCGTCGTCCGGCTCAGCAGTCGCGGTCGCGTCCGGCCTGGTGCCGGTGTCGATCGGTACCGATACCGGCGGCTCGGTGCGCATTCCTTCGGCCTTCAACGCGCTTGTCGGCTATAAGGCAAGCCGCGGTCGCTACAGCATGACGGGGGTATTTCCGCTTGCGACCAGCCTTGATTCACTCGGGCCTCTTTGCCGGAGCGTCCAGGATGCCGTCTGGGTGGATGCGGCGATGCGTGGCCGCGCAGCACCGGATGTCATCCGCGCAGACCACAACGGCCTCTCGGTCGTCGTGCCCACTAACATCGTCATGGACGATGTCGAGGACGGTGTGGCTGCGGCATTTCAGGCAGGGCTTGCCCGGCTGAGTGCTGCCGGTGTCAAAGTGCGGCATGCCGCTTTTCCGGCTTTCGACAGGTTGTTTCAGGTAATGGCGGAGCATGGCCCGCTTGTGACCGCCGAAGCATTCGCCCTTCATCATCGCCGGCTGGCGGGTCCTGAGGCAAATCGTATGGACCGGCGGGTCGTTGCCCGCACACGTCTTGGCGAAAAGACCACATTGGTCGGCTATCTTGAAATCCTGCAGACGCGTGGACAGTTGATCAGGGAAGTCGATGCCATGCTCGGACCCAACGAGCTGATCGCCTATCCGACGGTTGTGCATGTCGCCCCCGCTATTGCGCCACTGGAAGCGGATGACGAGCTGTTCGTCAAGGTGAACGCCCGGACGCTGCGCAATACCTTGATCGGCAATTTCCTCGATTGGTGCGGCGTATCGTTGCCTTGCGGCACCGGAGAGGCCGGCATGCCGGTCGGATTGCTGCTGTCGGCGCCGCGAGGACAGGACGACTACCTGTTGGCGATGGCGTTGGCGTTGGAGGGGCTTGTCGCCGATTAGACGCTCAGCCCCCGGACAAATCCTCTTCGGAATATGGGTCGGAACGTGAAGGCTTGAAGGCGATCCGGGCCTGCAACTTCCGCCGTCGAAACGCCGGGTCGGCGCTTTCATTCCATCCTGTCCGGGGTTAAGAAAAAGCGATCCGTCAGCTCCGTTTTCTGGATGCGTCATGCGCTCGACTGCCTCCTTCCTGCGTTCGACCTTGATCCTGCTCGCGGTCGGCACCGTCGTCCTGCTTGGCATCGTGATTTCATCCCTGTGGCTCGTCCATCTCAACAGCGAATATTCCGATAAGACCGCTGAACTTCGCCGGATTCGCAGCTCGGCTGTCGATCTGCTGACAGCGCTGCAAGACACGGAAACGGGTCAGCGCGGTTTTCTTCTCACCAACGATCAAACCTACCTTTCCCCCTATCAGAAGGCTTTGATCGAGCTTCCCGAACGGCGCAAGCGGCTTTCCGACAATGTCGCTGCCTATCCGGAATATGCCGGCAAGTTGGGCGAGCTCGCGCATGCCATCGATCAGAAGATGGCCGAGCTGACCGAGACCATCAATCTCGCCAGGAACGGCAAGCTGCCCGAGGCGGTGGATATCGTCAAAAACAACACCGGCAAGGATGACATGGTCAATATCCGCGCCATTCTCGGCGGGTTCCTGAACCTCACTGACAACCGGCTTCGCGATATCGTGGGCCAGCAGCTTGACGCTGCCGACAATCTTCAATGGGTGACCGTCGGCGGCGCGCTGATGCTTCTCGTTGTTCTTGCCGGCGCAATCACCGTGATTGTTCAGCACGTCCGCGAACTTTCTCGTGCCCGCAGCGAGGTGGAAGCGCTGAACGTCGGGCTTGAAGAACGCGTCGAAGAGCGCACGCGCGACCTGATGCAGGCAAACCAGGAGATCCAGCGTTTCGCCCATATCGTTACCCATGACCTGCGCGCCCCGCTCGTCAACATCATGGGCTTCCTAAGCGAACTCGACATTTCTCTGAAGCCGTTGACGGCCTATGTTCTGTCCGACGAAAGCCGGCCGACGGAAGACGATGTCCGCGACGCCCGCCATGCCGTGCAGACCGACGTGCCGGAGGCGATGAGTTTCATCCGCTCCTCGGCGGCGAAGATGGATTCGCTGATCAATGCCATTTTGAAGCTGTCGCGCGAGGGGCGACGGAAGCTCCAGCCGGAACGCATCGACCTTAGAGCGCAGATTGAAACCGCCGCCGCGAGCCTTCATCACCAGATGATAGCCTCCGGCGCCGAAATGGAGATCGTCGTTGCCGTCAGCGAGATCGTCACCGACAGGTTTTCACTCGATCAGATCCTTGCCAATCTGTTTGATAATGCTATCAAATATCAGGTGCCGGAACGCCCGCTCAGGCTGTCCGTCAGGGTCTTCCCGCAGGGCCGCGGCTATGTCGGGATCGACGTCAAGGACAATGGCCGCGGTATCGCCAGACAGGATTTCGAACGGATCTTTGAAATGTTTCGCAGGGCTGGAGACCAGGACCAGAAAGGTGAAGGCATAGGGCTTGCCTATGTGCGCTCGCTGACGCGAAATTTGGGCGGCGACATCAGCGTGCGTTCGGAATTGGGCTCGGGCAGCACCTTCACCCTTAGACTGCCTTCGGACCTCAACAAGATAGCATGGAGCTTGGACGCATGAGAGTGGCTGGCGAAGACGTCACCATCGTAATGATAGAGGATGACGAAGGTCATGCTCGCCTGATCGAGAAAAACATACGCCGCGCCGGCATCGCCAATGAAATGGTGCCCTTTACGCTCGGCAGTGCCGCCCTAGACTACATATTCGGCGTGAATATCGACAAGAAAACCGTCGATACCAGGCATTTGCTTATTCTTCTTGACCTTAATCTTCCCGATATGTCCGGGATCGATATCCTCGAGCAGATCAAAGCGAATGAGCGCACGAAACACCTGCCGATTGTCGTATTGACGACGACGGATGACGAGTTGGAGATCCAGAAGTGCTATGATCTCGGGGCGAATGTCTATATTACTAAACCGGTCGATTATGACGGATTCGCCAATGCGATCCGCAGCCTGGGTTTATTCTTTTCGATCATTCAAATTCCTTGATGGATAGAACGATGCCGGTTCGAGTTCTCTACGTTGACGACGATCCGGCTCTTGCCCGCCTCGCGACGAAAATATTGGCGCGTCACGATTTTGAGGTCATGCACGCGCCGTCGATTTCCGCCGGCCTCGACCTGTTTTCGAAGGAAGTGTTCGCAGCGATCGTCCTCGACCATCATTTTCAGGATGGAACCGGGCTGCATTTTCTGGAAGCGATCGGCGACAAGACGTCTTCCGCGCCGATCCTCTATGTCACCGGTTCGAGTGATGCCGAGATCGCCATCAAGGCGCTGAAAGGCGGAGCGGCCGACTATGTGATCAAGTCGGCGAGTGACGATTTCTTCCCGCTGCTGGTTAGCGCGCTTAACCAGGCGCTGGAAAATGCGCAGCTGCGTGCCGCCAAGGAGGAAGCCGATCGTTTGCTTCTCACCGCCAAGGAGCGGGCCGAATTGCTGCTGTCCGAGATGAACCATCGCATTTCCAACAGCCTTGCGCTCGTATCGGCGATGATCCGCATGCAGATCCAGGCGGCCGAAAGCGAGGACACGAAGGTGGCGCTTGCCGAGACGCAATATCGCATCAGCGCAGTCGCCGGTGTCCATCGCAGCCTCTATACGTCAGATAATGTCGGCAGTGTCGATCTGCATCTCTATTTGGACGCTCTGCTGCGTGATCTCGGCAATACGGCAAACGTCACGGACAAGCAGATCCGCATCACCGAAGAGCTGCAGCCGCTCTCCTCGACTGCTGCCAAAGCGATTTCCCTCGGTGTCATCGTCACGGAGCTGGTGACCAATGCGGTCAAATATGCCTATCCGTTGGGAATGGGCGAGGTCAGGGTCAAGCTGACGTCGACGGACCGACCAACGGCGGTCCTGTCGGTGGAGGACGATGGTGCGGGCTACGACCCAACAGCCAAGCCCAAGGGAACGGGCCTCGGCCGGCGTATCATTCAGGCCATGGCCACCAATCTCGATGCGACGATCACCCACGATATCGGCGGCACGGCCGGAAAAGCCGGCACGTCCATCTCCGTCGAATGGGCGCCGTGACGGTCAAAGTCCGCTTCGTTTAACTCTCCCATCGGGCGGCGGCTGCCTTTTGGCCGTAACTCAGCATGGATTGGTCGCCGTTGGAGCGCTGCCAATAACCTAAATTGCCGGGATGGAAGCGGGGAATGCGTGGCAATATTGAGCGATCAACGAGCATAGCCCGTGGTTTGGCAGCTTGTGATGGCGGTTGGCGGGAGAGTTGGGTTGTTTGGGGGGAGCATTTTAGGGGATGATACAAATAAGTTAGGTTTATCAGTGGCTTGTATGATTTTTGATTTTTTTGCGAAGGCGGTGTTGACTTGTGTCAGGGGTGGGGATTATAAGCCCCCTCACTGAACGAGGGCGGCGGCGCTGCTGGCGACGAAGACCTTCGCTCTAAGGTTTCCTGGAGATTGGCTGCGATGCTGA
>JAGWJK010000291.1 GCA_028865845.1 Rhizobiaceae bacterium | reverse complement strand
AACCACGGCGCGCGACATGTCGACGCTTGCCGTTGCCCTCATCAACAACTACCCGCAGGAATACCGGCTGTTCTCACAGTCCGGCTTCAATTATCGCGGCAGCCGCGTTCATGGCCATAACAATCTGATGTACCGTTATCAGGGCATGGACGGCATCAAGACCGGCTACACCAATGCCTCCGGCTTCAACATCGTCAGCGCCGTGCGCCAGGGCGACCGCCGCGTGATCGGCGTCGTCATGGGTGGCGCCACCGCCCGCGGCCGCGACGCCTTCATGGCATCGCTTCTCAATCGCTACGTACCCAAGGCCTCTTCAATCGCAAAAACGCGCCTCGTCGCCAGCGTCGGTGGCGTCGACAAGCCGAAGCAGGTCGAGGTTGCCTCGGCGTCCGATGACGTTGCCGTCGATGTCGATACGCAGACGACGGCCACTACCCGCAAGCGCGCCGATGCCGCACCTCTGGCCTTTGCCGCAACGCCGAGCGTAACCGTGCCGCTCGATCGTCCGATGGCGATGGATGAAATCCAGAATGCCGGCAAGCCGGCAACCGGGCGCTGGCAGGTGCAGATCGCAGCAACCCCAAGCGCGCAGGCCGCGAAGGACCTTCTCTCTGAGGCACAGTCGAAGGCCGGCGGCGCGCTCTCCAACGCCTCTCCCTATACTGAAGCGGTCGGCAAGGGCTCCAACACGGTCTATCGCGCCCGTTTCGTCGGCTTCGGCAGCCGCGACGATGCGAGTTCGGCTTGTGATGCCCTGAAACGCAAAGATTTCGACTGCATGCTGCTGCCGAACAAGGGCTGAGCATTCCATCGCCAGACGTTTGAAGACGGCGGCTCGTTCAGGGCCGCCGTCTTGCGTTGGCAGCCAGAATCGTTCATTTCTTTCCGGAACATAAAGGGAACGATGCGATGTTGTCAGGCCTGATCGCGCAATTTGAAAAAGCCTCCGCCAGTTACGCTTCGGCAAACGGCGTCGAACGCGACGATGATTGGTTCATCCTCAAGCTCCAGGAGGAAATGGGCGAACTGACGCAGATATGGAACAAAGTGAGCGGCCGCGGCCGGCGCAAGGGAATGAGCGACGAGGAACTGGCGACGGCGCTTGCGGACGAAACCGCTGACGTTCTCGGTCACATCCTGCTCTTTGCCCATCGCAACAACCTCGATCTGGCTGCCGCCGTCGAGCGCAAATGGTTGTTCAGGCCGGAAGCCTAGACGCGAGGCTGTAAAACAGGTCTAGCAGGAATTGTGCCGTCCTTTCCCGCCGAAGATTCAATCCTGCCTGACGCGGCGTCGATAGAATTTACTATCGACCGCCATGCGTGGAAACGAGGGTGGCAGGCTGGACGGATCGACTTCCGCAAAACCGTTCTTTTCGTAAAAGCGGTGAGCGGCCAGGAACTTATCCGTCGTCCCAAGGAAAATATCCTTGATACCGATCTCGGCCGCATGGTCGAAAAGAGCCGAAAGCAGCATCGCGGCGACGCCATGCTCGCTGCCGCGAAACTCGGCGGCGACAAACATCTTGCGTAGCGCCGATTGGTCGTTGCCGATATCCTTCAGGCCCAGCGTGCCGACGACTTTGCCGTCCCTGATGGCAACCCAGAACTGGCCCTTGCCGGATTGGTAGAACTCCGGGATCGTCATCAGGTCCGGCTGGTCGGCTGCGGTGATGGCGATGCCGAACTCCTCGGCCTGGATCGGAACGATCAGCGATACGACGCCATCGACGTCGCTCGCCGTGAAGGGGCGGATCTCAATATCTGCCACGGCGATCCTCGTTATGCCTTGGTGCCGCCGACCGTCACCTGATCCATTCTGAGATGCGGCTGGCCGACGCCGACGGGAACCCACTGGCCGCCCTTGCCGCAATTGCCGATGCCTGTGTCGAGCTTCATGTCGTTGCCGATCATCGAAACGCGCTTCATCGCGTCGGGACCATTGCCGATCAGCATGGCGCCCTTGATCGGCGCGCCGACCTTGCCGTCCTCGATGAGATAGGCTTCCGTGCAGCCGAAGACGAACTTTCCGGAGGTGATATCCACCTGGCCGCCGCCGAAGGAGACGGCATAGATGCCCTTCTTTACCGAGGCGATGATTTCTTCCGGCGTCTTGTCGCCGCCGAGCATATAGGTATTGGTCATGCGCGGCATAGGCGTATGGGCATAGCCCTGGCGACGGCCGTTGCCGGTTGCCTTCATGCCCATCAGGCGTGCGTTCTGCCGGTCCTGCATATAGCCGACCAGCTTGCCGTCTTCGATCAGCACGTTGTAGGCGGACGGCGTGCCCTCGTCGTCGACGGTGATGGAGCCGCGCCGGTTTTCGATCGTGCCGTCATCGACGACGGTGACGCCGGGGGCGGCAACCATTTGGCCCAGCAGCCCGGCAAAGGCCGAGGTCTTCTTGCGATTGAAGTCGCCTTCGAGACCGTGGCCGACAGCCTCATGCAACATGACGCCCGGCCAGCCGGAGCTAAGCACGACGTCCATGGTGCCAGCAGGCGCATCGATGGCTTCCAGATTGACGAGTGCCTGACGCAACGCTTCGTCGGCGCCGCGGCGCCAGTTGTCGGCGATGATGAAATCCCCGAAGCCGATGCGGCCGCCGGTGCCGAAGGAGCCGGATTCCTGCCGGTCGCCGTCGCCAACCATGACCGAGATATTGATGCGCGTCATCGGCCTGACATCGCGAACGCGGTGGCCGTCGGCGCGCAGAATGTCGACCACCTGCCAGCTTGCGGCGATCGAGGCCGTGACCTGGCGCACCTTCGGGTCCTTGGCGCGCACATAAGTGTCGATTTCCTGCAGCAGCCTTGCCTTGTCTTCAAAGCTCGGCGTGCCGATTGGGTTCTCGTCGCTGTAGAGGACTTTGTTGGTGCGCTGGGGCGCTGCCGCATAGGAGCCGCTATAACCGCTGGTCACGGCGCGCACCGCGTTTGCCGCGCGCTTCAGCGCCGCTTCCGAAAGGTCGCCCGCATGCGCATATCCCACCGCCTCGCCGGCGACGGAACGCAGGCCGAAGCCTTGCTCGGTGTTGAAGCTGCCGCCCTTCATCCGCCCATTGTCGAAGGTCAGCGATTCCGCCTGGACGTGCTCGACGAAAAGCTCGCCGTCGTCAGCGCCGGTAAGCGCATCGGCAACGATGGCACGCAGCTTGGCTTCGTCGGTATCGAACAGTGTAAGGAGATCGGTGTTCATAGCTTATGTGCTCCGTTCAGAGCCGATGTAGGTTCCGCACGACGAGAGAGCAAGCCCTATTCGACTTGAGGGAGCTTATGGAAGCGCGTCGTAGCCCTCGGCAAAGCCTTTTAGATCGACCGGGATGCCGATGCCTTCCTCCGGGGACTGGAAGACGATGAAGGTCGCCGTCGCACCGCTGCGCAGCGTCTTCAGCAGTTCGTCCTCGAGAACCACCTCGGCGTAGCAGCCATCCGAGAAGCAGCGCACGAAATAGGCGCGGCCGATATCCTTGCCGTCGACATTGAGGCCGAGCCCGTTCGGCAGCAATACACCGAGAGGCGCAAGCACGCGAAGGATCTTCGACTTGCGGTCGGCAGTCTTGAGCACAACGACGGAGAGGCCGACTTCCGGACGGTCTTCCGCGATGACGTTCTGCATCAGCGCACACTGTTCGGTTGCAGCGCCCGCCGGCTTGTCGCAGACCACGGACCACGCGCCATGGCTCGAGCGCACCGTGCCCGGAGGTTGTGGCACCTGGGTCGCCGGATGCTGCGAGACCTGCGGCTTTTGGCCCTGCGGCTGCTGCGTCTGCGGTTGCCCCTGCAGCTGCTGAGCTTGCGGCGCCGGCTGTGCCTGCTGCGCCAGGACGGGCGCGGCGGCTGCCGCGGCGATGCCGGCGGTGACAAGCCAAAGCCGAGCTAGGGAACGAAAACCCATGGAAACCTCTAGATTCGAATCAGTGCCGCTATTGTTGTAGCCCAGGCCGCCAATGAAAAGCCCCCGTGCTGAATTCCAACGGAGTGCGGCAGAAATAGGACCTCTGTCCCATTTTGTCTTGATGCCGCAACGGATCGCCGTGCGATTTTTCATATGATCATGAAATGCTTGCGATGTTTACACGGCCTGAACGAGTATAGTTCGCGCAAAAATGCCGCACGGACAAATGCTGTGAGTTGTTGCGGAGTACCCCAAACTGTGGTTTGAAGCGCAGTGGACTGTAGGGATACTGCGTTTGAGGAAGATCTGGGATCAAACGCCGGAGGGAGAAACATCGTGATTAAGAGGGCTTACGCAGCTCTGGCGGCTATCGCCTGTCTGCTATTTGCGACCGGCAGCTATGCCGATCAGCCAAGACCATGGCAAATCGGTATGCAGGACGCAGCGACCGGTAATATGCACGACATTCGCTGGTTCGAAGCGTACACGCTTTGGTTTATCATTCCGATCACGCTGCTGGTGCTGGTGCTGCTGGTCGTCGTTATGGTTAAGTTCCGCGCTTCCAAGAATCCGGTACCTTCCAAGACCAGCCACAACACGCTGATCGAAGTGATCTGGACCATCGGTCCGGTTCTCGTTCTACTGTTCCTGGCCATTCCTTCCTTCAATCTTCTCACCGCGCAGTTGACCTTCCCGGAGCAGACGGACGTGACCGTCAAGGCGACGGCGACGCAATGGCAGTGGAACTATGAGTACGAAAACAGCGGTGCGACGCCGCTTGCTTTCGACTCTTTCATGCTGAAGGATCCTGATCGGGCCGCAGCCGGCAAGGAAGACAAGTCGAAATATCCCCGGCTCCTCGCCGTTGACAATGAAATGGTCGTGCCGGTCGGTAAGAATGTGCGTGTTCTCGTCACAGCCGCACCCTCCGATGTCATTCATTCTTTTGCCATGCCGTCCTTCGGTGTCAGAATTGATGCCGTACCGGGCCGCCTGAACGAAACCTGGTTCAAGGCCGACCACGAAGGCCTGTTTTATGGCCAGTGTTCCGAGCTCTGTGGCAAGGACCACGCGTTCATGCCCATCGCCATCCGTGTCGTCTCCGAAGATCAGTACAAGCAATGGCTCACCGCTGCCGCTACTGATCTGAGCAAGGCGAACAAGGCTCTGATGGCCGCCGTCGATCAGCCGGCTGCCGTCAACGTTGCTGAAAACACGGCTAAGTAGGAGGGGTAGGGACAATGGCTGGATCTACTGCACACGACGATCATTCCCACGATCTTCAGGGCGCCCATGCGCATGACGATCACCACGCTCACAAGCCAAGCTTCGCGGAACGCTGGCTATTTTCGACGAATCACAAGGATATCGGCACGCTCTATCTGATCTTCGCGATTTTCGCGGGCGTGATAGGTTTCCTGCTGTCCGTGGCCATCCGCATGGAATTGCAAGAGCCCGGCATTCAGATCTTCAGCGGTCTGGCGTCCATGGTCTATGGCTATTCGGGCGATGCCGCCATAGACGGCGGCAAGCAGATGTACAACGTCTTCGTCACCGCGCACGCGCTGATCATGATCTTCTTCATGGTCATGCCGGCGATGATCGGCGGCTTTGCCAACTGGATGGTTCCGATCATGATCGGTGCCCCGGACATGGCATTCCCGCGCCTGAACAACATCTCCTTCTGGCTCATCGTTCCTGCCTTCCTGCTGCTCATTCTCTCGATGTTCGTCGAGGGTCCTGCGGGTGCATACGGCGCCGGCGCCGGCTGGACGATGTATGCGCCATTGTCCGGTACCGTCGGCCACCCGGGCCCGGCGATCGATCTGGTGATCTTCGCGCTGCATCTGGCGGGCGCTTCGTCGATCCTCGGTGCGATCAATTTCATCACCACCATCCTCAACATGCGTGCCCCGGGCATGACGCTGCACAAGATGCCGCTGTTTGCTTGGTCGGTGTTGATCACCGCCTTCCTGCTGTTGTTGTCGCTGCCGGTTCTGGCCGGCGCCATCACCATGCTGTTGACCGACCGCAACTTCGGAACGACGTTCTTCTCGCCGGAAGGCGGCGGCGACCCGCTGCTTTATCAGCACCTCTTTTGGTTCTTCGGTCATCCGGAAGTCTACATTCTTATCCTGCCCGGCTTCGGCATGATCAGCCACATCATTTCGACCTTCTCGCGCAAGCCGATCTTCGGCTATCTCGGCATGGCCTATGCCATGGTCGCGATCGGCGCTGTCGGCTTCGTGGTCTGGGCCCATCATATGTACGTGACC
>JAGWJK010000290.1 GCA_028865845.1 Rhizobiaceae bacterium | reverse complement strand
CACCTGAACGCGCTTGCCCGCCACGTCGGCGTCGAACTTTCGATCGATGACTGGCAGACCTACGGCGAAGAAATCCCGTTGCTCGTCAACCTGCAGCCGGCCGGCGAATACCTCGGCGAAGACTATTATCACGCCGGCGGCGTCCCCGCTGTCATGGGCGAACTGATCAAGCAGGATCTCATCGACACCAGCGCCATCACCGTTAACGGCCGCACGGTCGGCGAGAACTACACCGAATCGCGCATTCAGGACGAAAAGGTCATCCGGCCTTTCGAACGTCCCCTGAAGGAGCGGGCAGGTTTCCGTGTCCTCAAGGGCAATCTGTTCACTTCGGCCATCATGAAGACCAGCGTGATTTCGCCGGAATTCCGCGAACATTATCTCTCCGACCCGACGGATCCGGAAGCCTTCACCGGCCGCGCCGTTGTCTTCGACGGTCCGGAAGATTACCACGCCCGCATCGACGATCCGGCGCTGAAGATCGACCTGCACACGATCCTCTTCATGCGCGGTGCCGGTCCGATCGGTTATCCGGGTGCCGCTGAAGTCGTCAACATGCGCGCTCCCGACTATCTTCTGAAGCAGGGCATCAATTCGCTTCCCTGCATCGGCGATGGCCGTCAGTCCGGCACGTCGGGCTCGCCCTCGATCCTCAATGCGTCGCCGGAAGCGGCCGCAGGCGGCGGACTGGCTCTGCTGCGCACCGGCGACATGGTGCGCATCGACCTCAAGGAAGGCTCGGCCAATATTCTGATCACCAACGAAGAGCTGACGAAGCGGCAGCAGGAGCTGAGCGCCAGCGGTGGTTATGTCTATCCCGACAGCCAGACGCCGTGGCAGGAAATTCAGCGCGCCTACGTCGGCCAGCTGGAAACCGGCGCCGTGCTGGAGCCGGCCGTCAAGTACCAGCGGATTGCCCAGACGAAGGGCATTCCGAGAGACAACCACTAAGTCGGCTGATCGCCGTCTTGGCACCCATGCAGCGATAACACCGGCCGATTTGGCCGGTGTTGTCAAAACTGGGATGACTCACTCGCTGCAGGGCCGGTGACCGTGCCCCGGTTGCGGCGTTTGCCATATCCGCGTCTGCCCGGCGCCTCATCGATTGTACTTGCGCGATCCCGCCCACGGCTGCGCAGCAGTTACGGCCTCTTCTGAAGCCGGGATTTCAAGCTTTCACGACCTTTTGAATGCGATTTTGCCTGCCGCAAAGTTCGCCGCCATAAATCTGTCCGAGCGCGGGAAAAACTTGGCGGTGTGGCTTCGGCCGCCGTCTTGCGCATGTCGAGATTGCGGAAGGCGAACTGATTGGTGTCCTTGAAGCAAGGGAGATCGTTGTGAAAGCCATTCTAAGCGCACTTGCCGCCTGTGCCGTCATTGCCGTGGCCGCCGGGTTTGCCGCCAATGCGACGGCGCAGCAAAATCCTCGACAGGCCGATAGTCATGTCATGACCTTCAGATTGCCCGACGGAACGCTCGAGCAAATCCGCTACATCGGAGATCGTCCTCCGAAGATCGAGTTCCAGGGCGCATCGCCCATGGCGCTGTTTGCGGCGCCGGCTTCCGATGCCATCTCCTTCGGGGCGCCCTTTGCCGATCTCGATCGGATATCCGCTATGATGGACCGGCAGGCAGCCGCGATGATGCGGGAGGCGGACAGCATCGATCGCGCAGCGTTCGGCCCGTCTCAATCGCCGCTGAA
Source organism: Rhizobiaceae bacterium (assembly GCA_028865845.1). GTDB lineage: Bacteria > Pseudomonadota > Alphaproteobacteria > Rhizobiales > Rhizobiaceae > Rhizobium. The sequence goes on along the minus strand of JAGWJK010000290.1, from coordinate 4,473 downwards.
TGCCGAAATCGGCAAGCTGCCGCCGGGCGTACAGGGTTATTCCGTCGTCTCGACTATGTCCGGCAATGGCGTTTGCACGCGCAGCGTCCGCTATTTCGGAGCGGGTGACGGCAAGGCGCCGCGCGTTCAGACGAGCACATCCGGAAACTGTGGCAATAGCCATGCAACGGCGAAGCCATTGCCGTCATCGACGCCCAAGACGATTGCGCCTCGCCGTGGCGACGTCATCGAGGCTGGTTACCACCCCAGTGCCGCAAAGCGATTATCTGCCAATTCACCGCTGCTCGCTGATGCAGCGAATAATTGATCTGTCTTTGTGAGGGCGGCGATAGCCGATAATTTTGCCCTCGGGCGAGATTGTCGGAAACCATTTGGCGCGATCGGACGTATACCGCTGCGGCAGACCTGAGCAAAAGGCCCGTCACCATGACCGGTGGCGGGTCTTTTCGTGTCGGCACTACCGCAGGTCGGCGCGCAGCTCGCGCACGCCCCGGCCGAGGCGCTGGCGCAGGAGAGTGCGCAACGTCGCGCCATCGACATAGCCGACTTCGGCGGCGATGGCGTCGAGATCGAGGCCGCTCCCATGGAGAAGCGCTTGCGCGCGCTCGACCCGCAGGTCCTGAAAATAGGCCAGCGGTGATTTACCGAGCACGGCCTCGCAGCGGCGCTGCAGGGTGCGGGCGCTCGTGGCAAGGGCACCGGCGGCGTCCTGCAGCGAGAAACCAGCCTTCAGATGTTCCCGCGCCCAGCGCTCGAAGCGCAGGATAAGCGGATCGGCCTGCGCCAGGTGATTGGGGATGATGTAGGGCGCCTGCGAGGTCCTGATATCGGCAAGCAGATATCGCGAGACGAGCGTTGCGAGTTCGGGGCTCGCCTTGCGGATCAACCAGAGCGCAAGATCGAGATGGCCCATCGCTGCACCTGCCGTGACCACCAGATCCGACGGCACGAGCATGCGCGACTCGTCGACCATGACATTCGGATAGCGCTGACGAAACAGCGGCGCGAGCGACCAGTTCGTGGTCGCGTGCCGATGATCGAGAAGCCCGGTCTCCGCCAGGAGAAATGTACCGATGCAGGAGGTGGCGATATGCGCACCTTCCGAATGCCATTTCAGCAGTTGCGCCTTGGCCTGGAGCACGTCCTTTCGACCGAGTGCTGCGACCAGCGCCTGCGGATCGGTGATCCCCAGCGCCGGCACGATCACCCAGTCCGGCTTCAGATCCGGCGTTATCGCCCGCACAGGTAACACGAAGCCCTGGCCGGAGCGGACTTTCCGCCGCAGGCTGACGAGCGACACGTCGAAATAGGGCGTTCCCCCTAACAGTTTGGACGAGAGCTTGTTGGCGGCTCCCAGGGCATCGAGCGTGACGGCAAGCCCGGTATCGAACAATCCGTCAAGGGCGAGTACGGCAATGCGCATGGCGTAAATGACCTTAAAGTTGGCATTTGCGACAATACCGGATCTCGAGCCCGCAGGCTAGATCTCTGCGCGTTGCAAAGCGCAACGATGATCACAGAAGGACATTCACGATGAAGATTATGGCTATCGGATCGCTCACCCAGCAGCTCACGCCGGAACTGCAGAAGCAGATCATGCCGAAGGAAGTTCCAGATACGCTCAAGCTCTATCTCAGCGGCACGATCGAGCAGTTTTGGCTGCGCGAATATGCCGGAAAGATCGACGGCGTGATCTTTCTTTTGAGCGCGGCATCGATGGAGGAGGCCAAGGCCGCGGTGGATGCATTGCCATTGACCGCCGAAGGTCTCATGAGCTTCGAACTGCTGCCGCTTGCACCGCTCCTGCCGCTCGGGCTGCTACTTCAGGGCAGATAACAGCGGAAAGGCAAGCGTCGATCACTCGGCCAGCGCATAGATCTCGGCTGACCGGGTAACGCCCTTGAGCGAAAAGACGCCGACCGGTTCGAAGCCGGCTTGTAAATGAGACACGAAGGCTTGCGATGCCAGGAGGCTACGGCCGACCGTGTCACACAGCTTCTCCATGCGCGCCGCCTCGTTGACCGCCTTTCCGATCGCGGTGAAATCGAGGCGTCGCGCGGCCCCGACATTGCCGTAGAAGACCTCGCCGACATGCAGGACGATATCGGCGAGGATTTCCGGCTCGGCGCCGCCCAGCCGCTTGCGATTGAGCGCTGCGTTGGCCTGCATTGCCTTTTGCGCCGCCGACAGGGCACGGTGGCATGCCTCGGCAGGATTTTCCATTTCGGCGGGAAAGATGGCGAGCAGGCTGTCTCCCATGAATTTCAGGATTTCGCCGCCTTCCTGCTCGACCGGCCGCCCGATCGCGTCGAAATGCTCGTTCAACCAGCCAACGATATACGCCGGCGGGTGGATTTCGTTCAGCGATGTAAAATTCTTCAGGTCTGCCAGCAGGATGGCCGCGTAGATCGGGGCGCCTTCGCCGCGTTGCGTCTGCCCGCTCAGAATACGGCCGCTGGTGCGCGTCCCGGTATAGACCGCGAGCATATCGGCCGCGACGCGTGTCGACGCGATCCGGTAGCAGGTCAGCGCGAGGGCCGGCAGAAAAATATCGAGATCGGCGACCTGCTTTTCCGAAAAGCCGTCGGGATCGTCGCCGGCAATGGAGAAACCGACACCGGCCAGTGCCGTTCCGCCGTTAAACGAGATCAGTTTCAGCAGGTAATCGGTCGCCCCGAGGTCGACCAGTTCCTTCAGCAACGAATAGGAGGCGATATCGTCATCGGTCGGCAGCCTCCAGCGCCCTTGCCGAAGATTGTTTTCCAGAAGGTAGGAGATGGGCGACCTGCGGAACATTTTCTGGCCGGCATCGTCATGGCCCTGAACCTCCAGCGAGATGCCCGAAGATCGCGACCAGGCAACCGAAATCGCCCGCTGCAGGGGATCGATGGTCGGCATGGCGATCGAGGCGCGAAGGATCGGATATCCGAGCGCCACCAATTCCTCCGCGACACCCTGCAGCAGGTCGCCGATATCGTCTGAGGAAAGGCCCTTGGCGATGATCCAGTCAACCAGTTCCCGCAACTCACGCATATCGGCTATCCTCAGGGGTAGTCAGCTTCAAAATGTGACTGACCTTGTCGATCATTTCCCTATTGAAATCGTGTGTCCGGGTCGTAATTCAAGTTCGATCCTCCACCGACGCAGATTCCCGCTTCGGAATGGCGAACGCATGGATACGCAGACCGACCGCTGGCTCAAGCCTTTGTTAAATGGAGAAGGCTAGTCTAGAAAAGATCGGTTGGCCCCGCATGAACCAAACGAGGAAATCGTGGTGTCTGACGATAGTTTTGCGTTTCTGCTGCCGGTCATCATGGTGACGTTCGGCTTCGTTTTCCTTGTGCTCGCCAGATATGGCCATCGGGAATCGACGTGCTGGTCGCTCGGCTATTTCTTCGCCGGCGCAGCCTTTTCGATGGCCTTTGTCCCGCCTGTAGTACCGGCTCCGATCCTGTCCTTCATTGCCGATGGGTTGTTCACCACGGCCTTCTATTTCTACGGCAGCGCGCTTCTCATCCGTTTCCAGCGATCGACCTACATCCTGCCGCGTCTGGCCTTCTGCGTCGCGACCTACGCAGCAACGGGATTTGCAGTGTTCGTCGCACAAAGCATGGCCGCGGAACTGGTGATCAACGATCTGACATGCGCGGCGCTGCTGACATTTTCGGTGATCATGGCGATCGGACGCCGCAGGCATATGGCCGATCATATCCTGCTGTTCGTGGCAGGCCTTATCGTTCTCGAAACGATCGGTCGCAACATTGCCCTGGTCCTTCTCATTCCATCTTATGGCGGCGCCGACAATTTCCTGAACTCACAATATGCGTTCGTCATGCAGGCGGGGGCTTCGGTGCTTGCCCTGTTTTTTGCCCTCTCGGCGCTTGCCGCCGCGACGCTCGATGTCATCGGCCAGTATCGCAGCGCCGCCGACAATGATGTGCTGACCGGCCTTCTCAACCGCCGGGGCTTCGAGCGCGCGGTGGAAGGGCTGCCGGACAAGGTGCTTTCGTCCTGTGTCGTGGTCGTCTGCGATATCGACGAGTTCAAGCGTGTGAACGACACCTACGGCCACGCGGCCGGAGATGCGGTCATCGAGGGATTTGCGACGCTGATCAGGAACCGGCTGCCGGCCGGCGGCGTTGCCGCGCGTTTCGGCGGGGAAGAATTTGTGATCGTCCTGCCGGATCACTCGCTTGATGCCGGAGCGCTGTTCGCCAATGCGCTTCGCACTACCTTTGGCAATGTCGATCGAAGCGGTCTGGGCATCGGCAGCGCGGTGACGGCAAGCTTCGGCGTCGCCACCAAGGATCACAACGAGCACGACCTGCGCGACCGCATCGCCCGTGCCGATCTGGCGCTGTACGCCGCCAAGGAGGCCGGGCGAAACCGGGTGATGCTCGACGGCAAACCGCCGCGCGACGCGACCGGCATCCGGCTCGCCGCGCAATCGACAAAGCCGAGGATCGTGAAATA
>JAGWJK010000289.1 GCA_028865845.1 Rhizobiaceae bacterium | reverse complement strand
GTTTTCATCATCCTTCTGGGTGGTCTGACCACCCTGTGTCAGAGGTTTGTGTCGTGAAGTCGTTCTTCGGATTATTGGGACGCGTCGGCGTCACCCTTGTCGTCCTTGTCGTTGCCGCCGGCTGCGGTTGGCGCTTGTGGAACTATTATATGGATGCGCCGTGGACGCGTGACGGCCATGTGCGAGCCGATATCATCGGCGTCACGCCTGACGTGTCCGGTCTGGTCCAGGAAGTGCTCGTTCACGATAACCAGACTGTTCACAAGGGGGACGTCCTCCTGCGGATCGATCCGCAGCGGTTCACGCTTGCCTTGCAGCAGGCCGAAGCCGCGGTTGCCGGGGAAAAAGCTTCCCTCGATCAGGCGGAACGAGACAGCGCCCGCTACCAACAGCTCGGCAAGGACATTGCCTCGCAGGCGAAGGTCGAACAAGCGCAGCTAGCGCAGGCGACGGCTGAGGCTGCCTATCAGCAGGCGCTCGCCAATCGCGATGTTGCACGCCTCAATCTCGATCGCTCCGAAATCCATGCTTCTGCAAACGGCATCATCACCAATATGGATCTCAACCCGGGCGATTACGTCACCGCCGGCAAGGCCGTGATGGCGCTGGTCGATAGCGACAGCATGCATATCGAGGGTTATTTCGAAGAGACCAAGCTGCCGGGCATCCAGCTGGGCGCTCCTGTCGAGATCCGCTTGATGGGTCAGATGGCTGTCATCAACGGCCACGTCGAAAGCATTGCCGGCGGCATCGAAGATCGCGAGCGCAGCGATGGCTCGAACCTGCTTGCCGATATCACACCGACGTTCAGCTGGGTGCGCCTGGCGCAGCGTATCCCGATCCGCATCGCGCTCGATCACGTGCCCGACGGCCTGCGGCTTGTGCCGGGCCAGACGGCAACGGTGATGGTGAAATCCGGGTCGCAGGCCTGAGGCCTGAAATTGAGGCATAGGCGGGCAATCGCTCGTATCCGATCACTCTTGCGCAAGCAGGGCAAAGAAGGAGGATGGCATGCTGGTCGAAGACGTCATGACGAAGTCGGTTATCTCTATTGATCCTTCTGCGTCCATCAAGGATGCGCTGCGCCTGATGATCGCGTACCGCATCAGCGGCCTGCCCGTCGTCGATGCGAACGGAAGTTTCGTCGGCATTATCACCGAGGGAGATTTCGTCCGCCGCGGCGAGATCGAGACGCAGCGGCCGACGCCTTCGTGGTGGCAGGACCTGGTGACGTTGCCGGGAAAGGCCGCCAAGGATTACATCCGCACTCATGGCCGCACCGTCAGCGAAGTGATGACGAGGGCCGTCGTGACGATAGCGCCCACCGCGTCGCTGGCAAAAGCGGCGGACCTGATGGCGGAATACAAGGTGAAGCGGCTGCCCGTCGTGCTCGACGGCAGGCTTGTCGGCATTTTTGCCCGCTCCGACTTCATGCGCGCTTTGGCGCAGGCACTGTCGGGCGGCATCGAATCGGCCGAGGACGGCAAAATCCAGGACGCGATCCTCAGCGAACTTGCCCGTCAGCGCTGGAGCAACGAAGGTACCATCCAGGTCAGTGTCCGTGATGGGGTCGTGGCCCTCGCAGGCACCGTTTTCAACACCGATGCCCGCAAGGCGGCGCAGATCGCAGCCGCCAATGTCGCCGGCGTCAAATCGGTGAAGAACGAACTCATGCTGATCGAACCGATGTCCGGCGTCGCGGTGATCAATTCGAACGCGGATGCCTGATCGGCGCCTCCCAAAGACGACGTTGCCGTAACGCATAGGCCGCTTTGACGGCCGAAGCCTGAGTTTTCCAGGCTACCGCGTGATCGCTTTCGTCCAGCCCTGGGTTTTCAGATCGCTGCGGATGCGCCATTTCAGAATTTCGTTGATCAGGTTGCGTTTGACCTCCTGATGATCCGGATGGTCCCATAGATCGTTGATCTCGGTGGGGTCGGCCAGGAGGTCGAACAATTGACCCTCGTCGCTCTCGACGAAATGGACAAGTTTCCAGCGCCGGTCGCGGATCATCGTCATGAATTCCGTGCCGCTCAAGATGCGGTCGCCGGCATGTTCGGAGAAGACGAATTCGCGCGGCTCGGTTTCGCGTCCGGTGAGATAGGGCATCAGCGAGCGGGCCTCCATCCACTTTGGCGGCGTCACGCCGGCAAGTTCCAGGATCGTCGGGCCGAAATCGAAGAGCGAGACGAGGTCGTCGACGATGCCGGTCTGGTTGATGCGGCTCGGCTGCCAGACGATCGCCGGTACCCGCACGCTCGGCTCGTACATCGTCCATTTCTGGCTGTGCCCGTGATCATTGAGGCAGTCGCCGTGATCGGAAGTGAAGATGATCACCGTGTCTTCCAGCACGCCGCGCCGTTCCAAGGCCTCGATCAGCTTGCCGATCTGCGTGTCGATCATCGAAACATTGGCGAAATAGTGCTCGCGCTGTCGGCGCAATTGTTCCGCCGTCGGGTTTTCCAGATGAACGACGGCATCGTGGTCAACGGCCATGTGCTGTTCGCGCAGCTTCTTCAGTGCGGAAGGCTGCCGATCGATGGCATTCTGGTCGCGGATCGCCTCCGGCAGATCGCGGTCCCTGTATTGGTCGATATAGGCTTGCGTCGGGTCATAGGGCGGATGCGGACCGGGAATGCCGATCTGCAGGAAGAAGGGCTCCTGGCCGCGGTAGCGATCGAGCCACATGGCAGCGAATTCCGGCACGAAATTGTCTGAATGCAGGTCTTCCGGCAGTTCCCAGACGAAGGCGCCGAGCTGTTCCCTATAGTCTTCGCGGCGGCGATAGGTGACGCGGCTCGGCTTTTCGTAGCCGCGTGTCCAGAACGCCTTGTCCCAATTGTCGAGATAGAAGGGCAGGCGCTCGGTTGCGCGGTCCTTGTTTTCGACGACGTGGCGCTCGTGGAAGCCGAAGGACTCTTCGAATGGGGAAGTATGCATCTTGCCGACGTTGACGCAGCGATAGCCGGCATCCGCAAGTTGGCTCACCCAGCTGTGCGTCCAGCGCTCGTCATTGCGAAAGACGCCGTTGGTATGGGGATAGAGCCCGGTGAAGAGGCTGGCGCGCGAGGGAGCGCAGGAGGGCGATGTCACATACATGTGGCTGAAACAGACGCCTTCGCGCACCAACCGGTCGAGATTGGGCGTGATCATGTAATCGAAGCCCGCGGCGGCAATCGTGTCGTACCGCTGCTGGTCGGTGATAACGAAGACAATGTTCGGGCGCTTGGACGTCTCGGTCACGCCGCTTTCTCCTGTGTTAGACGCTGCGCGTGCTGTTGCGCTCGATCAGTTGCCATTCGACACGAACGGTTCGCGATGCGCCGTCATTGATCCGGGCAAGAGCGGTTTCGGCCGTCAGGCGGCCGATATTCTCGCGATCCGGCCGTACCGTTGTCAGCGAAGGGGTGATGCAGGAACTCGCTTCGCTGTCACCGAAGCCGATCACGCCGATATCCTCGGGCACGCGCTTGCCGATTTTTGCCAGCGCCCGCAATACGCCGAATGCGATAACATCGCTGTTGCACACGATGCCATCGATATCGGGGTGCCGCTTCAGCAGATCGAGCGCGAGTGATTCTCCGAGATCGGGATGGCCGCTTTCCTGCTTGGTCGCCATGGTGACCGCCTGCAGTCCGGCGGCAAGCACGCGCTGCTGCATGCCCTTGGCGCGCTTCTGCGCGCGTGCATCGTTTTCGCGAACGCTGCCGAGAAAGGCGAGGGACTTGTATCCGCGCTCGATGAGATGTGATGCCTGTGCTGCACCAACCGCCTGATGATCGAGGCCAACGGCAGAATCGATGATGTCGCCGCCAATGTCCCACATCTCGATGATCGGCACGCCGGAAGCGCGCAAGAGTTCGCTGACCTTGGGATGATGATCGACGCCGATGATTGCGACCGCGGCGGGCCGCCAGCTGAGGATGGAGCGAACGAGCTTCAGCTCCTGGTCGGCATCGTATCGCGTATTGGCGAGCATCACCTGCAGATTGCTGGCGAGCAGGGAGGATTGCAGCGTATCGATGATCGCCGCAAATTCGGAGTAATAGAGAGAGGTGACGACGACGCCGACGATGTCCGAGCGCGTTCCGGCAAGTCCGCCGGCAAGGCGGTTCGGAACATAGTTCAACTCTTCCATCGCCTTGGCGATTTCGCGGCGAAGCTCGGCCCGGACTGTGTTGGGCGCTCTCAACGCCCGCGAGACCGTGTTGACGGAAACGCCGACACGGCTGGCGATGGACGCCAGCGTTAGCGGCGCTCGCGCTTCGCCTGGCTCAATGTCTCCCCCCATAGTGCCCTTCTCCCATCGGACTCTAAACTCTCAAAGTGAGCGTTGCGTTAGCGCTAACTTTGTGCCATGTTTTGCCTGTGAGGACAAGGGCCAGCACGGGAGGTTGGCTGTGGAGGATTTCAAAAGCATCGGTCATTGCGTTTCTGGACGAAGCTTGCGATCCCCCATAATGCACTGATTTTGTAGATTTTATCAATATTGAATCCGAGAGTTTCGGATAGAACGGCATAGCAGGAGCGAGTGCATGGCAGACCGGCCCAACATTATCCTGATCATGACGGATCAGCAGCGGTATGATTCGATCGCCGCGCTCGGCTTTCCCTACGCAACGACCCCCAATCTCGACGCCCTTGTCGAAAAGGGTGTGACGTTCACCGATTGCCACATCACCGCGCCAAGCTGCGTGCCGTCGCGGGCAAGTCTTTTCACCGGCTATTATCCGCATACGACGGGCGTCCTCAGCAACAGCCAGTCCTGGCAGCATACCTGGGTCGAGTCATTGCGCGACGCCGGCTACCGATGCGTCAATGTCGGCAAGATGCACACGATGCCTTACAATTCCGACTCCGGCTTCCACGAGCGTTATGTCGTCGAAAACAAGGATCGCTACCTCGAAGGCCGCTGGTATTTCGATGAGTGGGACAAGGCGCTTGCTGCCAATGGTCTCGTCAAGCAGCAGCGCGAACTTTATCGCAAGCGCGACGATTACAAGGAGCGGCTTGGCGCGTTCGACTGGGAGCTGCCCGAGGAACTGCATTCCGACGCCTTCGTCGGCAACATGGCGAAGTGGTGGGTCAACACCTATCCGCAGACCGAGCCGCTATTCCTGCAGGTCGGCTTCCCTGGTCCGCACCCACCCTATGATCCGCCGGCGCGATATTCCGAGCCTTATCTCAAGCGCGACGATCTTCCCCTTCCGAAGCCGAGCAAACAGGAACTGGAAGAGCTGCCGTCCGCGCTCAAGGAAAAGCGGGCGCACGATGTCGAGGTCGATCACGATTCCGTCGTTTGGAGCCTGGACCCGGCACCGGAACAGACGCAACGGCTCTGGTCGCACTATCTCGGCAACGTAACGCTGATCGACGAGAAGATCGGCGAACTGCTGGGCGCCTTGAAAGAACGCGGCTATCTGGAGGACGCGATCGTCATCTTCACCTCGGATCATGGCGAATGCCTCGGCGATCATGGCCTGATCCAGAAATGGTCGATGTACGATGTCGTCACCCGCGTTCCGACGATCATCTGGTCGACATCGGGCCGTTTTGAAGGTGGCCGCGAGGTCAACGGCCTTTGCCAGCTTTTCGATCTCGGTCCGACCATCCTCGAATATGCCGGCATCAAGCCGCCGGCCGCCTTCGAAGCTCGCAGCCTGAAGCCGGCATTGGAAGGTGGCGACTGGACGCCGCGCGCGCACGTCTTCTGTGAGCAGGCGGGTGATGTGACCCTTACCGGCACCGAATTCATCACCGGCGTGCGCAATGACAAATGGAATCTCGTCCACTTCAAGGGCTCGGAAGAGGGACAGCTGTTCGATCTTAAGAACGATCCGAAGGAAGTCCATAACCTCTGGAACGATCCGGCCTATCTCGACAAACGCCGCGAGCTGCTCGACGTCCTGCGTGATTGGCTGATCGAATCGAACTTCCGCACGCGCGACGTCATGGTGGGAGCGCGGTGATGGAGGCCTCGCGCATATCGGGCGCGGCGCCGACCGCTTTGCCGGCTCCGCCCGGCATGGTCTGGATCGACGGTGGTCGCTTGCGGATGGGATCGGATAGATATTATCCCGAGGAAGGTCCGGTGCATCAGGTGCGCGTCGATGGATTTTTCATCGATGTTGGTCCGGTGACGAACGCCGAATTCGCTCGTTTCGTGGCGGAAACCG
>JAGWJK010000288.1 GCA_028865845.1 Rhizobiaceae bacterium | reverse complement strand
GAATGCTTCTCTACCTAGGGAACGCAGTCTAGCGAGTTCCATTGTCCAATCATGGGTCATTGGATTCCCCGACCGCGTCATACAGAGCCTTCACTGTCGCTCCATCGATTGCTCCCTCGCGGGTCAGAAGGGCCGCCAGCTCGCGGATAAAGTTATGTCTCGCCGCCACGATTTCCTTCGCTCGCTTAAGCTGGGATGTGAGAATGGCCTCCACCTGGCGGTTCACCCCAGGCACCGTTCGTCGGATCTTCTCGCGGTCGCCGGCGTCAACTCCAGCAAAGTGGTTGATGGTGGTGCCCATGCCGAATTGGGCAACCATCACAGTCGCGAGGTCCGCGGCGGACTGAAGATCGTTTCCTTCGACGCCTCCGCCCGACCCTTCTAGGTGTTTGCCAAAGAAGACATATTCCGCGGCCAGCCCAGAAAGCTGCGTTGCGATGGTGTCGAAAAAGAAATCGGCCGTCGGGAGGCGAGACGTCCTTTCGAAGATCGCACCTCCTCCGACCGGTAGAATGTTTCGGAATGCGTTCTTGACGACCACGCCCGTAAGATCGCCAATGTTCAATGTCAAACCGACCGCCACGTGCCCCGCCTCGTGAACGCTGATGTGATCGCGAAGAGCACCTTCTATAAGTATGGCGGGGGGGAGTTCGGCCAGTAGGTCGTCGACATTGATCTCGTCGCCCCTTCGACGTGCTCTTCGCCGGGCGCCCTTCACAAGATGAGCGATATCCGCGCCGGAAAAGCCCTCACACTCCGACGCGACGGCGCCGATTTCATCGTCTCCAAGCGATCCTTTCAGATGTGTCGCTAGAATACCCCTGCGCGCATCGCGATCCGGGCGGCCTATGGTGATATGGGTTCCCAGACGTCCGGGCCGCAGCAATGCGGCGTCGAGCCGTTCTGGGTGATTGCAAGCTCCGACTACGATCACCCCTTCCCTCCGCAGTGCACCGTCGAGACATTCGAGCAACGCCGCAACGACCTCGGTGCAATACTGGATATGATCTCCAGTAAACTTGGTTCTGTCCCCAATGCTGTCGAATTCATCAATGAGGAGTATGCACGGCGCTTTCTCCGAGGCCATCTTGAAGGTGGAGCGCATAGCTTTAAGTGTGTCGCCGAGGTGCCCCATAGCCTGCCACTGAGCCAGCGAAGAGGCTACGAAAGAGGCTTTGCAACTCTTAGCGAGCGAGCGTGCAAAAAGCGTCTTTCCGACGCCAGGCGGGCCGGACAACAGGATCCCTGCATCGATCTCGCTCCAGCCTATCTGACCAGCTCTCCACTCCATCAGGTCTTTGGCGAGATCTTTAGCCCAATCCGCCGCGAGCCCGTATCCGGACAGTTCCTCGACGAACGGAGCCTCTTCGATCGTCTCCAACGGCCGCCATGCTTCCTCAAGTCGCTGCAGAACGAAGTCGAAGCCGCGGTCTGGACGCATTGCAGCGACAACGTCCTCCAGCGGATAGGTAATCATTCGCTGGGCCATATCAAGCGGCAGCGTTCGGTTGAAAAGGTTCCTGACAGCCTGGACCAACAGTCGCGCGTCGATCGGCACAGCGCGGCAAACCTTGTCGGCTCCTGCTATCACGTAGCTTGGCAGTTTTGTGCCCTCGGTAACCAGAATGAGAGTTCGCCGCGACGCTCGAAGTGCCAGCTTTACTTCAGCGAAGTCAGGTGATTTGCGATATCTCGCCTCCGGAGTGGCGACGTCGATGTCGCTGAGTTCCGGCACCATTTTCAATGGGCCCTCAGCGGCGCCTTCGAAATCACGCTGGAGCTCACTCGGTATGATGACCACCAGAGCAAACGGCTGCCCCTCAAACACTGGTGGATGCTCTTTCAAGGTGTTGCGTAACGCAATTGCGCAAACGGCGCGCACCAGCACTGGTCTTGAGTTCTGTTCCGTGAAGTCGTTAGACATAGTTGCTGCCTCCGGCGATGCGGACCTCCGTGTGCGGAGAGAGGAGCTCCGCATCGAGATCGACGGTGAGGAAACGATGGAGGATGAGTGAAGACAGACCGGCGATAGGACTGATTTCGCGGAAAAGTCCAAGGCACTCGGCAAGAGACGCTGAGCCTTCTTGTTCGAGCGCCGAGAGCAACCGTATCCTATCTCCAAGCGGAACGACGTATTTCGCGTATCGAAGGAGGTCCTTGGCGTTCTTGAGACGGAACCCTGCGCCGATCTCGTCCCCGTAAACGAAGCGATGCCATAACTGCCTACAGGCCGCAGCTTCCGTCACTTCGGGCTCGCCGTCGCCGTCTTCGACGACGTGAATGTAAACATCTCGCCCATCGACATACGTTGCCATGAAGTCAGGCGGTGGCCCTATCCATCGAATGTCGTGCAAGACGTCATTCATGCCCATTGGTCGGCAGCACCATGCGACGATGCTATCATCCACATCGAGCAGGCAGCCGAGGTCCCGTACGAGCTGAGATCGGAAAAAGGAAGGATTCGAGCACCGTACGGTACCGAATGGTCTGAACTGTCCGCTGGGACGATTCCCAGCCTCAGGGGTCGAATGACCCTCGGTGTTCGAAGGATTCATCGTCGCTCTCCACAACATAAGCTCTACGGCGCCGCTGCTGCGGCGTTTGGGCTAGCTTTGTTGAGGTTGTCGACGGGTCTTGGTCATGAGAGAACAAATAAAGAACAACTGTTCCGGCGTCAAGGCGCCTTCTTCGATCGGAAGTAATTTCCCGGAAACGCAAGTTTCATCCCATGACTATAGAAGCTATCCGCAATCTTCTCGAGTCGATCGTCGATATGACTTTCAACTTCGATGGCGGGCCTATCGTAACCTATAAACGAGAAGGCGACGTCCAAGGACATATAGCATTTCCGATCGGATCGCCGCTGTGGGCCCGACTGTCTGCACGCTTGTTGATTTCATCGCCAACCTGCTTCCTAGACTTTTACGACGATTACGTCGCGTTTTGTGAGGAGGAAGACGTCGATGGGACCTGACAGCTCGAATATCGAGGCGGTTCGGTACGTTCAGGTACGCGCTCTGGCTGTCGCGGCGGCTCTCGACGATCAACATGCATTTGAACACGCCGTTGCGGAATTGCTTACATACATCCCACACCCCCATTCTGACGAAGATATAGAAACGGCGCCGATCGAAATGGTGTAACCGGTGTCCCGCTCCCACGTTGTCCTTTCCGCCCTGATCTGTGATCGCCTATCCATGGACGAGCAACGGGAGTTTCTCCATGGAGAGTACATTGGAGGTTCTCACGACCAGGAAGTCTGGACGTGAGTTTCACCGGCACTGGCCGGACGAGGTAAAAGCACAGATCGTTTCGGAGAGTCTTCGGCCCGGAGTGATGGTGAATGAGGTCGCCGAACGCCACGGGCTGAATCCGAACCACCTGTCCACCTGGCGAACGATGGCGCGGCAGGGCAAGCTGGTTCTGCCTGCGCCCGAGGATGAGGTAGAATTCGCAGCGGTAATCGTCGATCCACCCGTTGCGGAACCGCCCATCAAGAAAGCCAGCCGGCCCGAGATCATCGTCGGGTCCGTCACCATTCGGCTGGAAGAAGGTGCGTCTGCCGCCCGCATCGCCGCTGTCGCGCGGGCCTGCGCGGTTCCGTCATGATCTTTCCGTCTAAACGGGTGCGGATCATGGTGGCGACAAAGCCGGTAGATTTCCGCAAGGGCCATGATGGCCTGGCGGCGCTGGTCAAGAACGAACTGCACAAGGACCCGTTCACAGGGACGGTCTTCGTATTCCGGTCCCGGAAGGCGGACCGGCTGAAGCTGATCTACTGGGATGGCAGCGGTCTGGTGATGGCCTACAAGCGGCTGGAGGAGCACACCTTCACCTGGCCGGGCATCAAGGATGGCCTCATGACCTTGGGCCATGCCCAGTTCGAGGCGTTGTTTGCAGGCCTTGACTGGCGTCGGGTCCGTTCCGTGGAGGCGAGACCGCCGGACGCTATCGAATAGATGCGGCACGATGACTCGGGCGGTAAGTTCCGACGGCGAAACGGCGTTGGTTTTGATAGACTTTCATCATGTTGGACGCCGCCGATCTTCCAGACGACATTGCTGCCCTGAAGGCGATGCTGATCGCGGCTCAAGAGCGTGAAGTTCCCAAGGATGACCGGATCGAGCGACTGGAGAAGCTGGTCACAGCTTTCAAGCAGGCAGTCTTCGGCCGCAAATCGGAGAAGGCCGATCCTGAACAATTCGAGCTCGCATTGGAGGACCTGGAAACGGCCATCGCGGCCATCCACGCCGAAGATGAAGCCGATAACTCTTCGGGGAAGCCGCAGCCTAAACCCCGTGCAACCAATCGCGGCTCTCTTCCCGCCCATCTTCCTCGTATCGAGGAGATCATTGAACCGGAAAGCCTGATCTGCGCATGTGGCGGCGGCCTGCATCGCATCGGCGAGGACGTCTCCGAGCGGCTGGATATCATTCCGGCGCAATTCCGCGTCATCGTCACGCGTCGTCCCAAATATGCCTGCCGTGCCTGCACCGACGGCGTTGCCCAGGCTCCCGCACCCGCCCGATTGATCCAGGCTGGATTGCCGACAGAGGCGACCATCGCCCATGTGCTGGTAGCCAAATACGCCGATCACTTACCTCTCTACCGGCAGACCCAGATCATGAGCCGACAGGGCATCGACCTCGATCGTTCGACGCTCGCCGACTGGGTCGGTCGCGCGGCATTCGAACTGCGCCCGGTCTTCGACGCTCTGATCGCCTACTTGAAGCGGTCCACCAAGCTGTTCATGGACGAGACTCGTGCGCCAGTCCTCGATCCCGGTTCCCGCAAAACCAAAACCGGATACTTCTGGGCACTGGCCCGCGATGAGCGGCCATGGGGCGGAGGTGCTCCGCCCGGTGTAGCCTTCACCTATGCTCCCGGTCGCAGTGGGCACCATGCCGAGCGGATATTGCAAGGTTTCACGGGCGTCCTTCAGGTCGACGGTTACCCCGGATACAATCGGCTGATTGCGCCGGATCGCATCGGTCCAGATATCCGGTTAGCTTATTGCTGGGCGCATGCACGGCGCAAACTGGTTGAGATCACCCGCACCGGTTCGGCACCGATTGCCGAGGACGGCGTGAAGCGGATAGGCGAACTCTATCGCATCGAAGGAGAGCTGCGCGGTCTCGACGCCGGCATTCGTCTAGCTGGGAGGCAGGATCGATCAGCGCCATTGATCGCCGACATGCGGACCTGGCTCACGCATCATCGCGCCCGAGTCGCTGGCAAGTCGCCGCTCGGCGAAGCGCTCGCCTATATCGCCAAATATTGGGACGGCCTCTGCGTCTTCCTGACCGACGGTCGTATCGAGATCGACAACAACGCCGTGGAGAGAACCATCCGGCCGATAGCTCTCAACCGCAAGAATGCTCTGTTCGCGGGGCACGACGCCGGAGCAAAGAACTGGGCGACCATCGCCTCGCTTATCGAGACGTGCAAGCTAAATGCCGTCGATCCGCTGACCTACATGACCAGCACACTGACCGCTATCGTCAACGGCCACAAGCAGAACCAGATCGACGAGTTGCTTCCTTGGAACTTCCTCTCCTAGCCACGGTTTGGGAACTGGCCGCCAAAAGAGCGCTTTGTCAGGAACGAACTCCCTAGTTGATATCCAATTGCTTGAGTTTCTTAGCGGCGGTTCCAAATTGTCCAAGCTGGTAAACTGCCGCGCCAGAGGGCGAGAAAGTGAATGGCACGAAGGGTTCGGCAAGCAGCTTGTCAAGGTAGGTTCGGGGCGCGAGCCCAGTCGTAACATGCGGACTAAAATTATCGCCGACGCTTTTGGGCACGAAGGTTGAGACATAATCGATCAGAAACGGATCGATGACAGGGTCATCGGGAGTGGTGACGAAGGCAGCCGAGTCCCCAGTCTCGACGGTGAAGGGTGCCACCGCAGCGATAAGATCAGCCTGAAGCTTCAATAGTTCCGGAATAGGCTTGGCGACGATACCCGAAAGACCCATGTCCTTTGAGGGAATGTAATAGTATTTGAACGCCTGCAGCTTCATGCCTCGAACGTCGTGAGCGGCCAGAACTTTGTTCGTGGCTGCATAGAGCCGGTCGAGGTCCAATGTTCGAACAAAGCGCTGGAGCAGCGTGATATGTGGGCGATGGGCTGCATCAAGTGCAAATCCCTTTGGAAACACCTTGAGATGCTCGGCATTCACGGCCTCCGCA
>JAGWJK010000287.1 GCA_028865845.1 Rhizobiaceae bacterium | reverse complement strand
AAAAGCGAAGCCTACAAGAGTCGATGCTGGTTCAGCCCGCTGCGCGGGGTTGCGGTCTAGATACTGGCAAAGGACATCCTGGGTCTGCCCTAGAGTGACCTGTGAGGGCAAGCAGGTATTCCCAGCAACGAGAGCATTGAGCTTCCGCAATTGATTGCTGCTCGGGTATGATGAGCGAAAGACTGCGACGGAATCAGCATCATCCGACTGCTTATCGAGCCAACCCGCAATAAACGCCCTGACGCTGGGAGATTTGGCGGCGCATAATTCTTGGAGGTTGTTGCCGGAGTAAAAATGCCCACTACCGGCTACCGCCGGTGCGGTGGCATAAAGAAGGCAAAGCGAAGCAAGAATCATGCGCATGAAATATCCCCCGTGAGTTGCGGGGATGGTATCTATGCTGCGCGTAGAATCAATCGGAGGCGGCTATGCGCATTGTCGGGCCAGAGCGTTATTCACTGACGTACACGTCGACTTCATTTCAGGTGCTCTGCAACAAGGGCACATCACGGTTCCGCCAGTATGTTGCAAGGGTACTGACAGGGTTCTCAACGAAGTTAGGTACGTCAAGGTCGTTGATACGGCCACGCTGTTCACAAGGGCCAGAAAACCTTCGAGGCGGGGTATGGTACGGAAGCGGAGTTGCTGGCGCGGACGCTGGAGTTATTGGGTTAGAACGCACTGCCTTTGCAGTACGTTTGCTGGAAATAGGCAAAGGCTTTGGATACGCGTTCTTGTGTTCCGACGTTCATCCAAATTTGAGATAAATCCCCTGCTTTCAAATGACCACACTGGCCTTTAGCGATATCACTCAATTCTTGGCAGTCGGTGACCTTCAGGCCCTGAGCAGATGTGGGATGGATCGGCCCAGACGGAGCGGATAACGTCACAGCCGAGACTTTGGACCAGTCAAGAGTTAAGCGGGCCAAGGCAGTCATCGGCTGATTCGTGTTTGGCGGAACGGATGAAAGCGTCATCGAAATGATACATCCATCTTGCTGCTTATACTCATATCCGACGAACGGCTGATCAACTCCAGCGTTGGGCCGGACCACATTTACGCCAGTTCTTCCATCCGTCAGTGGTTGATAATAATACCCGGATTGGCCGCTCGCTTCCGGAATTGCGATGCGAGTATCTTCGACGCCATGAAGCATGTAGAGAACGGTTTGTTCGGCAGTCTGAGCCATCGCGGCAGATGTCGGAACGAAAAGTGCAGCAGTTACGATTAATGCAGAACGCACAGCGACCCCCAAATTATTCAAATAAAATGCAACGTAAAGTTTGGTTTATATGAAGGCAAGATGGGCGCCGCAATTTCAGGCGCGACCTTTTTGGAAAAGCCGGTCATGTTGAGGAGTGCTGGTGCGAAGCCGTTTCACCTTGATATAGGGCGTTGCTTTATCGGATGATGAGATTAAATGCACCCATGAAGGCGAGGAGTTCACCCTGAAGAAAAGGGTGAGCTACATCAGCGCCGAACTTCGTGAATAGGGCGCTGCTGGCATTCGGTATTTCGACCGGACTTTCCAGTCCATGGGCCGGGCGCATTCCCTGCGCGCGGCCCGTGCCCGTTGCCGCCGTATCGCACGCGTCTGTGGGCTTTTTGCCACTTCGAGCGGCGACCTTGCTTTCCATGCTGCATCTGCGTCGTTTGCGCCATTGACGATTGATCTCAAGGCGCTATTAACCGCAGGGATATCGTGGTAGTTTAGCAACAAGGCAAATGGCGGCTTTCCGGCTTTCTTGGACTGATGCAAGTACCATGCCGGGTGACACGAATTGGCCATATTGCTGTGACAGCGGAAGAAACCGGCAAGCATTGCTTTCCAGTTTGATCTTCATGCCAAAGCGCTTTCGGCTCGCGTTATTGTGATGAACCGAAGCGAAGTTTTTGTGGTGCTTTAAGGCAACAGATTGGTACTGAGCAGAGTTACTTGGCGTTAGTCGCGGTACTTGCTGCTTTCTCTCTTGGCTGCGTGGGATGATTACGGCAGCGTTAAACGGTAGGAATATGTCGAAGAAAAACGGAATTGAAGCTTTCTCGCGCCGCTCCTTCCTGCGGTCTGCTGCAACTCTTGGTGCTGCTGCTCTGGCGGCTCCTGCGCTCGCGCAGGATCAAACGCCGCTCGACGCCCTGATCAACGCGCGCTCCCGCGGCAATTGGGACGATCAGTTCGACGCGAAGGCCGCGGCTCGTACCGCTGCCGCCGTCGTTTCGAACACGCCGATCCTCGGCCCCGACTCCGTACCGAACATCCAGCAGGCGATCGCCCAGTACCAGACTATTGCTGCCAACGGCGGCTGGCCGCAGGTGACTTCAGGCACGGGTGACCAGGCTCTGCAGATCGGCGTGAACGCACCCGCTGTGCAAGCGCTTCGCCAGCACCTGGTAATCACGGGCGACCTGCCGAAGGAAGCGGGCATGTCGCAGGCCTTCGATTCCTATGTCGATGGCGCCGTCAAGCGCTTCCAGGCTCGTCACGGACTGCCGCCCGATGGCGTTATCGGCGAGTTCACGCTCAAGGCTATGAACGTTCCCGCCAACGTCCGCCTGCAGCAGCTCAACACCAACCTCGTTCGCCTGCAGACGTTCCCGTCCGACCTCGGCCGCCGTCACGTCATGGTCAATATCCCGGCCACCCGTGTCGAAGCCGTCGAGGATGGTAAGGTGGCGCTGCGCCATGAGGCGATCGTCGGCCGTGAATCGCGCCCGACGCACATCATCAATTCGAAGATCTACGAGGTCATCCTCAATCCGTATTGGACGGCGCCGCGCTCGATCATCATCAAGGACATCATGCCGCTGATGCGGAAGGATCCGACCTATCTGACGAAGAGCAACATCCGCCTTCTCGACGGCAAGGGCAATGAAGTCGCACCCGAGACGATCGACTGGAATTCGGACAAGGCCCCGGACCTGATGTTCCGCCAGGACCCGGGCAAGCTGAACGCCATGGCCTCGACGAAGATCAACTTCCACAACCCCAACAACGAATATATGCACGACACGCCGGAGCAGGGCTTGTTCAACAAGCTGATGCGTTTCGACAGCTCCGGTTGCGTGCGCGTTCAGAACGTGCGCGACTTGGCGACCTGGCTGCTCAGCGAAACTCCCGGTTGGCCGCGTCAGCATATCGAGCAGGTCATCTCCCCGCGTGTCAACACTCCGATCACGCTGGCGTCGGAAGTTCCGGTCTATTTCGTCTACATCTCGGCCTGGGGCGCCTCCGACGGCATCGTCCAGTTCCGCGACGATATCTATAACCTCGACGGCAATTCCGAGCTGGCGCTGGATACGACGCAGGGCATGGAACAGCCGGTTCAATAATCGCGCTTTTGCCACGAAATTTCGAAAGGCCGCATCATCAGGTGCGGCTTTTTCTTTTGCCGGAGTGGGTCATCGTAGTTTGCCCAACAAATGTCGCTGATCGTATTGCTCTCCGTCGACCCTGACGCTAATACCGTCACCATTGCCGTTCCGGCCCGTTCAGGAGCTCCCACGATGACCAATGCTTCCACCGAACCATTCTTCAATCGCTCACTTGCCGATACCGATCCGGAGATTTTCGGCGCGATCGGCAAGGAACTCGGTCGCCAGCGGCACGAAATCGAACTGATCGCCTCGGAAAACATCGTCTCGCGCGCCGTTCTGGAAGCGCAGGGCTCGATCATGACGAACAAGTATGCCGAAGGCTATCCGGGCAAGCGTTACTATGGCGGCTGCCAGTTCGTCGATATCGCCGAAGAACTCGCCATCGAGCGCGCCAAGAAGCTGTTCGGTGTCAACTTCGCCAACGTTCAGCCGAACTCCGGCTCGCAGATGAACCAGGCCGTCTTCCTCGCGCTCCTGCAGCCAGGCGACACCTTCATGGGCCTCGACCTGAATTCGGGCGGTCACCTGACGCACGGCTCGCCGGTCAACATGTCCGGCAAGTGGTTCAACGTCGTCTCCTACGGCGTGCGCGAAGGCGACAACCTGCTCGACATGGACGCAGTCCAGCGCAAGGCCGAAGAAACCAAGCCGAAGCTGATCATCGCCGGCGGCACCGCCTATTCGCGCATCTGGGACTGGAAGCGCTTCCGCGAGATCGCCGACAGCGTCGGCGCCTATCTGATGGTCGACATGGCGCACATCGCCGGTCTGGTTGCCGGTGGCCAGCATCCGTCGCCGTTCCCGCATTGCCACGTCGCTACGACGACCACGCACAAGTCGCTGCGCGGCCCACGCGGCGGCATGATCCTGACCAATGACGAGGATCTGGCCAAGAAGTTCAATTCGGCCGTCTTCCCAGGTCTCCAGGGTGGCCCGCTGATGCACGTCATCGCCGCCAAGGCCGTGGCGCTCGGCGAAGCACTTCAGCCGGAATTCAAGGACTACACCGCCCAGATCGTCAAGAACGCCAAGGCTCTCGCCGAAACGCTGATCTCCGGCGGCGTCGACGTGGTCTCGGGCGGCACCGACAACCATCTGATGCTGGTCGACCTGCGCAAGAAGAACGCGACCGGCAAGCGCGCTGAGGCAGCTCTCGGCCGCGCCTATGTCACCTGCAACAAGAACGGCATTCCCTTCGACCCGGAAAAGCCTTTCGTCACTTCCGGTGTTCGTCTCGGCACGCCGGCTGGCACGACACGCGGCTTCAAGGAAGCCGAGTTCCGTGAAATCGGCAATCTGATCATCGAAGTGCTCGATGGCCTGAAGGTCGCCAATTCCGACGAAGGCAATGCCGCCGTCGAAGCCGCCGTGCGCGAGAAGGTGGTCAAGCTCACCGATCGCTTCCCGATGTACGGCTACATGGGCTGAGGAGAGCGCATGCGCTGCCCTTACTGCGGCTCAGAAGATACCCAGGTCAAGGATTCGCGCCCGGCGGAGGATAATACCTCCATCCGCCGGCGTCGCATCTGTCCGGATTGCGGCGGCCGTTTCACGACTTTCGAGCGCGTGCAACTGCGCGAGCTGATGGTCATCAAGAAAACCGGCCGCAAGGTTCCCTTCGACCGCGACAAGCTGGTACGCTCCTTCGAGATCGCGTTGCGCAAGCGTCCGGTCGATCGCGACCGGATCGAGCGGGCCGTTTCCGGCATCGTCCGTCGCCTCGAAAGCTCCGGCGAAACCGAGATCAGCTCCGAGCAGATCGGTCTGCAGGTGCTCGAAGCGCTGAAGAGCCTCGATGACGTCGCCTTCGTGCGCTACGCTTCGGTCTATCGCGATTTCTCGCACGCGGAGGATTTCGAGAAGGTGATCACCGAGATCAACGCCAAGATCGCCCGCGATCCGCTGGATCCTTGACCATGGCGCGCCGGCCTGAGGACGAACGTTTCATGGCCGCGGCGATCCGCGTGTCGCGCCAGCATCTGGGCCTCACCGCCACCAACCCGTCCGTCGGCTGCCTGATCGTCAAGGATGGCGCCGTGATCGGTCGCGGGGTCACCGCGCTTGGCGGCAGGCCGCATGCCGAGACACAGGCGCTTGCCGAAGCCGGCGAGCCGGCGAGGGGGGCGACCGCCTATGTGACGCTGGAACCCTGTTCCCACTACGGCAAGACACCGCCCTGCGCCGAAGCGTTGATCGCCTATGGCGTCGGCCGCGTCGTCATCAGCGTCACCGATCCCGATCAGCGGGTTTCCGGCCGCGGCATCGCGCTGCTCAGGGATGCCGGGATAGAGGTCGATGCCGGCATTCTCGAGGAAGAGGGCAGGCGCTCGCTTGCCGGCTATCTCATGCGCCAGACGAGAAACCGGCCCTATGTGACTCTCAAGCTTGCCATTTCTGCGGACGGCAAAATCGGCAGACTCGGCGAGGGACAGGTGCGCATCACCGGCGATATTGCCCGCGCTCAGGTCCAGGTCCTGCGTGCCGAAAGCGATGCCATCCTCGTCGGCATCGGTACGGCAATCGCCGATGATCCCGAACTCACCTGCCGTCTTCCAGGGCTGGAGAGCCGCTCGCCTGTGCGCATCGTCGTCGACGATGAATTGTGGCTGCCGCTCGACAGCAAACTGGTGAAAACGGCACGGCAGGTGCCAGTGATCGCCGTTGCCGGCGAACCGCCGTCCTTCGACGAAAACACCGACAAGGTGTTCCTCGCGCGTCGCGATGCGCTCGATGTGGCCGGCGTCGAGGTGCTGCAATGCAATTCGGGCGAACCGGGTGAATTGCTGGAAGCGCTCGGGACACGCGGCATCTCTT
>JAGWJK010000286.1 GCA_028865845.1 Rhizobiaceae bacterium | reverse complement strand
GACTCGAAGGCGAGGTACTGGCCGCGCACCTTCTCGAAATAGAACGAGATCTTGCGGATGGCCTCCGGATCGAGGCCGGTGTCGCGCTCGGTGCCGGCGAGCGCCTCGACCAGCGAGCCGAGGCAGGGCTGCGAGGTGAGGCCGGACATCGAGTCGATCGCCGCGTCGAAGGCGTCGACGCCGGCTTCCACCGCCGCGAGAACGGAGGCCGCCGAGATGCCCGACGTGTCGTGGGTGTGGAGGTGGATCGGCAGGTCGGTCTCCTGGCGAAGCGTCGCGACGAGCTTCCGCGCCGCGGCAGGCTTCAGGAGGCCCGCCATGTCCTTGATGCCGATGATGTGCGCGCCCGCCTTCTCCAGCTCGTGGGCGAGATTGACGTAGTACTTGAGGTCGTACTTGGCGCGATCGGGATCGAGAAGGTCGCCGGTGTAGCACATGGCGCCTTCGCAGAGCTTGCCGGCCTCGGCGACTGCCTCCATCGAGACGCGCATGTTCTCCACCCAGTTCAGGCAGTCGAACACGCGGAAGAGATCGACGCCGCCCCTCGCGGCCTGGCGGACGAAGTACTTCACGACATTGTCGGGATAGTTGGTGTAGCCGACGCCGTTGGCGCCGCGCAGCAGCATCTGCAAAAGCAGGTTCGGCGCGCCTTCGCGGATGCGCGTCAGGCGCTCCCACGGATCTTCGGTCAGGAAGCGCATCGAAACGTCGAAGGTCGCGCCTCCCCAACATTCCAGCGACAGCAATTGCGGCAAGGCCCGTGCATAGGTGCCGGCCACCTGGGCGATGTCGAATGTCCGCATGCGGGTGGCGAGCAGCGACTGGTGGCCGTCGCGCATCGTCGTGTCGGTCATCAATACGCGCTTTTCGGCGCGCATCCATTCGGCGAATTTCTGCGGGCCGAGCTGGTCGAGGCGCTGCTTGCTGCCATCGGGCACGGCGCTGTCGATATAGGGAAGCACCGGCTCGGCTGCCTTCGGCGACGGCGCGGGACGGCCGCGGGCTTCCGGATGGCCGTTGACGGTCACGTCGGCGAGATAAGTGAGCAGCTTGGTGGCGCGGTCCTGGCGCTTGACCTGCTGGAACAGCTCCGGCGTCGTGTCGATGAAGCGCGTCGTATAGCTGTTGTCGCGGAATTTCGGATGAGTGATGATCGCTTCGAGGAAGGTCAGGTTGGTCGCCACGCCGCGGATACGGAATTCGCGCAACGCGCGGTCCATACGGGCGATCGCCTCGGCCGGGTTCGGCGCCCAGGCCGTGACCTTCACCAGCAGCGGATCGTAGAAGCGGGTGATGATGGCGCCGCCATAGGACGTGCCGCCGTCGAGACGGATGCCGAAGCCCGAAGCCGAACGATAGGCGGTGATGCGGCCATAGTCCGGAATGAAATTGTGCTCCGGATCCTCGGTTGTGATACGGCATTGAAGCGCGTGGCCATTAAGGCGGATGTCTTCCTGCTTCGGAACGCCCGATTCCGGCGTGCCGATCGCAAAACCGTCGAGAATATGGATCTGCGCCTTGACGATATCGATGCCGGTGACGACTTCGGTGACGGTATGCTCGACCTGGATGCGCGGATTGACTTCGATGAAGTAGAATTTGCCGGTATCCGAATCCATCAGATATTCGACGGTGCCGGCACCGATATAGTTGGTGGCGCCGGCGATCTTCAGCGAATAGGCGGCCAGTTCCTGGCGCTGCGCCTCCGATAGATAAGGCGCCGGGGCGCGCTCGACCACTTTCTGGTTACGGCGCTGGATCGAGCAGTCGCGCTCGAAGAGGTGCACGACATTGCCGTGGGTATCGCCGAGGATCTGGCTTTCGACGTGGCGGGCACGCTCGACCAGCTTTTCCAGATAGACCTCGTCCTTGCCGAAGGCGGCCATCGCCTCGCGCTTGGCTTCCGTCACTTCCTTGGCGAGGTCCTTCGGATCGCGGATGGCGCGCATGCCGCGTCCGCCGCCGCCCCAGGAGGCCTTCAGCATCACCGGATAGCCGATCTCCTCGGCCATCTTGGCGACTTCGGCCATGTCATCGGGAAGCGGTTCGGTTGCCGGCACGACCGGCACGCCGACGGAGATCGCCAGATTGCGGGCCGCCACCTTGTTGCCGAGCTGGCGCATCGTATCGGCCTTCGGGCCAATGAAGATGATGCCGGCCGCATCGCAGGCATCCACGAATTCAGGGCTTTCCGACAGGAGGCCGTAGCCGGGGTGGATGGCATCGGCGCCGGAAAGCTTGGCGACGCGAATGATCTCCTCGATGGACAGATAACTTTCGATCGGGCCGAGATCCCGCGCCAGATGCGGACCGCGACCGACCTGATAGCTTTCGTCGGCCTTGAACCGATGCAGTGCGAGTTTGTCTTCCTCGGCCCAGATGGCGACTGTTTTTATGCCCAGCTCGTTGGCTGCGCGAAAAACGCGGATGGCAATTTCAGAACGATTGGCTACCAGGATTTTTGAAATCGGCAATGCAGTCTCCCTCAAGACGCGATGCGGGCATGCTGCACCCGCGAAGGAAATTCTTAACTTCTTGTCACAAGAAGTTCAATTTCCTTGCGGCGCGCAAAGCCAAAATAGTTGCCGCTAGGGAATAAGTCCGTTTCTGAAAGCGATGGCAACGATATGCTGGCGGTTTCGGGCGCTCAGCTTGTCCTGGATGCTGTTCATATACCAATCGACGGTGTGGTTCGAGATCGACAGCATCCGGCTGATATCCATCGACGTCATGCCTTCGGCTAGATAATTCAGCACCTCCATCTCGCGACGGGTAAGTTTCATGTCGACGCCAGCGGCCTCTTCCAGTACCTGCGCCTCGCCGCCGATCTCCAGCAACCGCCAGAACGCTTTCTTTGCCACCGCATCAAAAAGCGAGATTTCGACCGGCGACAGGTCGACGCTATTGCCACCGACAGTCATACTGCCAAGCAATCCGTTTCGACCATGGATTGGGAAAATATAGCCGTCGGCGAGCCCGTGAGCGCGGGCATCCGCCATCATCTGCTCCATGCGGCGGCGGAGCGGGTCGCCCT
Source organism: Rhizobiaceae bacterium (assembly GCA_028865845.1). Lineage (GTDB taxonomy): Bacteria > Pseudomonadota > Alphaproteobacteria > Rhizobiales > Rhizobiaceae > Rhizobium. The sequence continues at coordinate 3,159 of JAGWJK010000286.1, read as the reverse complement.
TGAAAGCCGCCATCGCATCGCGCCAGCGAAAGGGCCGTTGCGCCCGGCCGAGATAGCGGATGGTCGGGTCGACGAGCATGTACTTTTTGGCGACGTAGAGATGCGGCCATTTGTCCGGCCAACGCCCGGCCATCATCAGCTCCGTCGGATCGGTATTCGGCCGCGGCTGCCTCAGCAAACCGTAGAAATCAAAACCGTAGGAGAAGAGAACCTTCTCGAGCTCCGCCACGACATTCGTGGCGAGATTGCATTCTTCCATAACCACAAGCAATTGAATTAAGGAATTAATATTCACATATACCCCCTGGCGCGAAGGCCTGATCGCTCGTCGCCGAACGTCGTCAATCCACCGCGCTGTCCGTCTTGCCGCCGATTAAGCGGCGACGGCAACCATACTCGGATCACGCCTGATTTGAACGCATTTATAGAAAAATTTGCACCACAATTCCAGGTAGCGCAACGCCGACATGCTGCAGCGTTGCAGATCACATATAGGCAGGTTGCCACAGGCTTTGCGGGACCGATTGCACGCCCTTGCGGCGATGCACAAACGGCGGGAAAATTTCTTAAAAAAACAGCTTCAGATTCCGTTAATCGCCGGTTCAGGTAGCAATCTGTAGCATCGCAACATCCTAATTTTGCTGATGCACAGAGGGTGCCAGACGTGTCGCTGTTCAAAGTATATGCTAGAGCCCTGAAGTATCTTGGCGCGTATCGTTACCGCGTATGGATGGTTGTCATTGCGAACATTGCATTGGCGATGACGACGATTTACGAGCCGGTTCTTTTCGGCCGTATTTTCGATGCGATCGCCAAGAAGGATGCGGTATCGCCGACCATGATGCTGTGGGCTGGCTTCGCCGTCTTCAGCGCGGTTGCGTTCATCGTGGTGTCGCGCGAGGCGGATCGTCTCGCGCATGGACGCCGCGCGTCTCTGCTGACGGAGGCTTTCGGCCGCATCATCTCCATGCCGCTCTCCTGGCATAGCCAGCGCGGCACGGCGAGCGCCCTGAACACGCTGCTGCGCGCCTGCGAAGCTCTGTTCGGCCTCTGGCTCGAATTCATGCGCAATCACCTGTCGACTGCCGTAGCACTCGTCGTGATGCTGCCGACAGCTATGGCCATGGACCTGCGCCTGTCTGCCGTTCTCGTGCTGCTCGGTGTGTTCTACTGGATCATCGGCCGCCTGGTCATGAACCGCACCAAGGACGGCCAGACCTCGGTCGAGACCCACTACAATACCGTGTTCTCGCATGTGAGCGATTCCATCAGCAACGTCTCCGTGCTGCACAGCTACAACCGCATCGAAGCCGAAACCAGGGCCCTGAAGTCGTTCACCGAACGCCTGCTCGCCGCCCAGTACCCGGTTCTCGACTGGTGGGCACTGGCCGGTGCGCTGAACCGTACGGCTTCGACCGTTGCCATGATGGCGATCCTGATGATCGGCACGCTGCTCGTCGAGGACGGCAGCCTCAGCCTCGGCGCACTGATCACCTTCATTGCCTTCGCAAACGTGCTGATCGGCCGCCTGGAGCAGCTGCGCAACTTCGCCAACCAGATCTTCGAAGCCCGCGCCAAGCTGGAAGACTTCTATACGCTGGAAGATTCCGTCCGTGACCGCGAAGAGCCGGCTGGCCTGACCGAAATCAAGGACGTCAAGGGTGAAGTCGAGTTCCGCAACGTTTCCTTCGGCTTCGGCAACACGTCGCAGGGCCTGCACAACATCAACTTCACGGTGAAGGCCGGCCAGACCGTCGCCATCGTCGGCCCGACCGGCGCCGGCAAGACGACCCTGGTCAACCTGCTGCAGCGTGTCTACGACCCGAAGGAAGGCCAGATCCTCGTCGACGGCAACGATATCACCAAGGTGACCCGCAAGTCGCTGCGCCGCTATATCGCCACCGTCTTCCAGGATGCCGGCCTGCTGAACCGTTCGATCAGCGACAACATCCGCCTCGGCCGCGAAGGTGCGACCGAAGAGGAAATGGTTCGTGCCGCCCAGGCCGCCGCTGCCAACGACTTCATCGAAACCCGCGAAAGCGGCTATGAAACCCGGGTCGGCGAACGCGGCAACAAGCTCTCGGGTGGCGAGCGCCAGCGTATTGCGATCGCCCGCGCCATCCTCAAGGATGCTCCGATCCTCGTCCTCGACGAGGCGACCAGCGCCCTTGACGTCGAAACGGAAAACCGGGTGAAGGCGGCGATCGATAATCTGCGTCACAACCGCACGACCTTCATCATCGCTCACCGCCTGTCGACCGTTCGCGAGGCCGATATCGTTCTCTTCCTCGAGAATGGTCGCGTGATCGAGAACGGCAGCTTCAACGAGCTCAGCCAGAGCAACGGCCGCTTCGCCGCCCTGCTGCGCGCCAGTGGCATCCTGACGGACGAAGATGTCCGCAAGGCACATACGACGGAAACGGAAGCCGCTTAAGTCTTCCGCCCCCCAGCAAAAGCCGGGAAGCCGCCGCTTCCCGGCTTTTGTGTATCTGGATACAGGTCGGCCTGCCCGAGCGGCACTGTTACCGAAAGCGGCAGGTCCTACCGCAGATGCTTTTCCATTCGGAAGTTTTTGAGTGTCTGCCCGCGCTTTTCGACCCGCTGCGAGGCGAGCACAACGAAGCCCCGCCGCTCGAAGAAAGGTCTCGCTGTCAGGCTCGCCTCGGTGAAAATGCGGTCGAGCCCCTGCCGCTGCGTCGCCGCCTCGACCGTCGCCAGCAACAGGCTGGCCACGCCGCGCCCCTGGTAGTCGGGGTGGACGAACATCATGTCCAGATGGCCGTCAGGCTCGAGATCGGTAAATCCGATAGGCACCTCGCCGCATTGCGCGATCCAGGCAGGCCGGCTCGACCTGCGCGCCGCCCAGGCATCCCGATCCTCCACCTTCGCCCAGGCGTCGATCTCCGCGGGACTGTAATCCTTGGAAGCAACCTCCCGGATGGCGCGCAGGAAGATGTCGATGGTCGCGTCTGAATCTGCCGGCAGATAGTCCCTGACCGTGATTGTTTCGTTCGGCATGTCCGTGAACCTCCCCGATGGCCTCGCTCGCGCCGACTCCATTTCTTGGCATCGACAGGCGCGCCGGATCATCGCAAAAATAGGCTCCGAGACAAGTCAGGCAGCTGTCACGAAACTGCAATGACGACTCTGCTACTCAGG
>JAGWJK010000285.1 GCA_028865845.1 Rhizobiaceae bacterium | reverse complement strand
GATTCCGTCGAATAGTTGATCAGGTGATCGGCGCCGGCGTTACGGGCGACTTCGAGCTTTTCGTCGCTGCTGGCGGCCGCAATGACGGTTGCGCCCATCGCCTTGCCGAGTTCGACGGCAGCAACGCCGACGCCACCGCTTGCACCGAGCACCAGCAGCGTTTCGCCAGGCTGCAGTTTTGCCCGTTGTTTCAGCGCGTGCATGCTGGTGCCGTAGGTCATCGAGAAGCCGGCGGCCGTTTTAGCGTCCATCGACGCCGGCCGGCACAGCAGCCGCGCGGCGCTGACATTCGCAACACCGGCGAAGGCACCGAGGCCGACCATGCCGACAACATTCATGCCGGCGGCAAAATCAGTCACGCCCTCTCCGACTGCCTCGACGACGCCAGCCAGTTCAGCGCCGGGTACAAAGGGACGATCGGGCCGAACCTGATATTTCCCCTGCACCATCAGCGTATCGGGAAAGTTGACGCCGGCGGCCTCGACCCGAACTCGGACCTGACCCGCGTTCGGCGGCGGTAGATCGAATTCCTCGACGACCAGCGTATCGATTGGTCCAAATTCCTTGCAAATGACGGCACGCATATCCTGTCCCTCTCTTGCTCAGCGAAATTCGAGCAGTGCCGCGCAGCCCATGCCGCCCGCCACGCACATAGTGACGACGCCATATTTGGCCCTGCGCCGGCGGCCTTCCAGAACGATATGTCCGACCATGCGCGAGCCGCTCATGCCGTATGGATGGCCGATCGAAATCGCGCCGCCGTTGACGTTGAGCTTTTCGAAGGGAATGCCGAGCTTGTCGCGGCAATAGATCGCCTGGCTGGCGAATGCCTCGTTCAATTCCCACAAGTCGATGTCCTTCACCGTCAGCCCATGGCGCTCCAGAAGCCGCGGCACGGCGAAGACCGGTCCGATCCCCATTTCATCGGGCTCGCATCCAGCCGAGGCAAAACCGCGGAAGACGGCGAGCATGTCGAGACCACGCCTGCCGGCTTCATCCGCCGACATCATCAAGTTGACCGATGCACCGTCCGATAGCTGGCTTGCATTGCCGGCCGTGACAAACTGTCCCTCGCGTACCGGCTTCAGCTTGGAAAGACCATCGAGCGTGGTGTCGGGCCGATTGCCTTCGTCGAGCACAAGCCGCGTGGTTTCGCGGTGGGTCTCGCCACTCACCTTGTCGGTCACCAGTTTCTGCGCCTCGATTGGCAGGATTTCGTCGGCAAATAGTCCAGCTTGCTGGGCCACCGCCGTCCTTCGCTGGCTCTCCAGCGAGAAGAGGTCCTGGGCCTCGCGGCTGATGTCGTAATGGGCCGCGACGCGATCGGCGGTCTCGATCATCGGCATATAGATGCTGGGAAGGTTTTCCTCGAGCCAGGCGTTGCGAAGCCGGTTTTTGTTCGAGCTGGGTGCGACGAGGCTGATCGATTCCGCGCCACCGGCGATCGCGATTGGAACACCGTCAAGTGCGATGCGCCGCGCTGCATGCGCCACAGCTTCGAGCCCCGAGGCACAGAAGCGGCTGACCATGACGCCGGCCGACGAAACCGGAAATCCAGCCCGTAGCGCGGCCGCGCGAGCGAGGTTGCCGCCGGTCGCCCCTTCCGGATATCCGCAGCCGAGCACGATTTCCTCGACTTCCGCGGCACTCACATTGGCCTTGCCAATCAGGTGTGGAAGCAACGGCGCAACCAGATCAACGCCGGCAGTATCGTTGAAAGCGCCGCGTGTCGCTTTGCCGATCGGCGTGCGCGCCGTCGCCACAATCACTGCTTCATTCATCGAGAAATCTCCAAACCGCAAATCGAAAAGGACGTCATGAGAAGGCCTCCCCGCTCGCGGCTAGGCTTTCGAGCAGGGAGGTTGGCCGCATTGATACGTCCCCGGTCGCCTCCGCCAACGCCTTCAGGCGTGCGACGACATCGAAAAGGCCACGGGTCTGGCCATAGAACATCGGGCCGCCGCGCCAACGCGGGAAGCCGTAACCGTGCAGCCAGATGACGTCGATGTCCTTGGCGCTGTCGGCGATCCCTTCTTCAAGGATACGCGCGCCTTCATTGATCATCGGGAGGATCATCCGGTCGATGATCTCCTCCTGCGGGATGACGCGTCTTTCGATGCCCCGGCTTCGTGACACGCTCTCGATCAATGCCAGGGCCTCCGGATCGACGCTCGGTGTGCGTCCGTCCTCGCCATAAAGATAATATCCCTTGCGGGATTTCTGGCCGAGGCGGCCTGCCTCCACCAGCGCATCGGCGACCGGCGCCGAGCGGCCGGTAGCGCGGCGCATGCGCCAGCTGATGTCGAGACCGGCCAGATCGCCCATGGCGCAGGGACCGAGCTTCGAGCCGAATTTCGTGAGCGCCAGATCGACCTGTTCCGGCGTCGCACCTTCGAGCAGCAGCCGGTCGACCTGCTCGCTGCGGCGGGCAAGGATACGGTTACCGACGAAACCGTGGCAATTGCCGACGACGACCGGCACCTTGCCGAGGCCGCGAGCCGCCTTGAGAACCGTGGCGACGGCATCGGCGCTGGTTTCCGCGCCGCGAACCACCTCGACCAACTTCATGATGTTGGCCGGGCTGAAGAAATGCATGCCGATAACACGGCCGGATGCGCCACTGGCGGCTGCAATGTCGTCGACGCTGAGATACGATGTATTGGTCGCCAGGATGGCCGTGGGTTTTGTCGAGGCAACGAGCTTGCCGAAGATCTCGCGCTTGATCTCCATCTCCTCGAATGCGGCCTCGATGACCAAATCGACATTTCCGAGTTCCCGGTAGTCCACAGCGGGCGCGATCATGCCGACATTCCGGGCTCGCATCTCTTCTGAGATCGATCCGCGATTGACCGAATGGGTATAATTGGCAGCAATACGATCTACGGCCCGTTGAGCAGCGTCCGGATCGGTCTCAATCAGCACCACCGGGATGCCGGCGCTGGCGAAAGCCATGGCTATGCCGCTGCCCATCGTCCCGCCGCCGATGATGCCGACGCTTTTGACGGTTTCTGCCTGAGCCATCGTCGTCGCCGGCAATTGGCCAACGGAGCGTTCTGCAAAAAACGCATAACGGAGCGATTTGGAGCGATTGTCCGCCATCAGGCGCGTGAAGTGCTCCCGCTCGAGCTTCATGCCGTCTTCGAAAGTCTGATCGTAGGTGGCGCGGACGCAGTCGACGATCGCCTCGATCTGGGGTTCGTCGGGCTGGCGCTTCAAAAGGGTTGTGGCCGCCTGCTCAAAAGCGGAGCGACTGTCGGCATTGGTCTTGGCCATGGCGAGCTTGCGCCGCGGGTGGGATGCAAATTGTTTGACCTCGTTGACGGCCGCATCGATCAGGCAATCGGGGTCGGCAAGGCGGTCTGCCAATCCATCGGGCACTGCGACTTCGCCGGCAACAGGCGAGCCGGTCGCGATGAAAGCCAGAGCTTTGGCCGGTTCGATGAGACGCGGCAGCCGTTGCGTTCCGCCGGCACCGGGGAGAAGGCCGATCTTGACCTCAGGCAGGCCAAGGTTGGCAGCAGGTGTCACAACGCGGGCATCGCAGGCAAGCGCGATTTCGAAGCCGCCACCGAGCGCGATGCCGCCGACTGCGGCCACCAGAGGCTTTGCCGACGCATCCATCTGCTCGATCAGATCGCGCAGCGTCGGGCTTGTCGGTGGCTTTCCGAACTCCTTGATATCAGCGCCGGCGCTAAACGCGCTGAGAGCGGAGGCAAACACGACGCCGAGCACCGTCGGGTCGTCGTTCGCGCGGGAGAGCGCCAGCGAGAGTTCCGCGCGCAGGTCCGCTCCGAGAGCATTGACGGGTGCGCGCTGCATCCAAAGAACGGCAACACCGTGCCTATGCTCGACTGCTACAACAGCCATTTCGTGATCTCCCCCAAGGACAATTAGCCGGCCGATTGGCGCCGCGCCTCGCGCACCATGTTGCGTGCGATGACGAGCTGCTGGATCTGCGTCGTGCCCTCGTAGATGCGGAAGAGGCGGACGTCGCGATAGAAGCGCTCGATGCCGGAATCGGCGACATAGCCGGCGCCGCCATGGATCTGAACCGCCTTGTCGGCAACACGTCCGACCATTTCGGAGGCGAACATCTTGCAGCAGGCGGCTTCAGTCGCGATCGGCGCCAGTGCATCGAACCGGCGCGCTGTTTCTTCGACCATGCATCGCGCCGCAAAGGCCTCGGCGCGCATGTCCGCCAACATCGCCTGAATGAGCTGGAACTCGGCGATCGGCTGGCCGAACTGCTTGCGTTCCATGGCATAGGCCAGGCTATCGGCGATCAGCCGTTCCGCAACGCCCACGCATACCGCGGCGATGGTCAGACGTCCGCGATCCAGCACCTTCATCGCGGTTGTGAAACCCTTGCCGAGATTGGCTTCCCCGCCGATGATCGCATTTACCGGCACCCGGACGTCGTCGAAGATGACGTCGCAGGTATGGGCACCCTGCTGCCCCATCTTGCGGTCTTTCTTGCCAAGGGAAATGCCCTTGAGGTTTGCATCGACAATGAAGGCGGTCACGCCGGCGGCCGTGCGGCTTTCCGGATCGGTCCGGGCAAAGACGGTGAAGACGCCTGCCTGTGGCGCGTTGGTGATAAAGCGCTTGGTGCCGTTCAAAACAAAATGTCCGCCGTCGCGGCGGGCCGATGTGCGCAGCGACCCTGCATCCGATCCCGCTTCCGGCTCCGTCAGGCAGAACGAGCCGATCAACTCGCCGCTCGCCATCTTTGGCAAATAATGTGCCTTCTGCTCCGGCGTCCCATCGATGATGATGCCCTGCGAGCCTATCCCGTTGTTGGTGCCGATGATCGAGCGGAACGCAGGCGAGGTGCCGCCGAGCTTGAATGCTACCTGAATTTCTTCCGACAGTGTCAATTCCAGACCACCGAATTCCTCCGGGATGGCGAGCCCGAACAACCCGAACTCACGCATATCCCTGACGATCTCTTCCGGCACCGCATCGTTGACAGCGACTTCGTCTTCGCGCGGGCGAAGCCGCTCGCGAACAAACCGTTCAACCGTATCCAGAAGCTGCTGAAAAGTTTCTCGATCCATGTTATATTCCATCTAGCGGAATTAAATTCCATTTATTACATAACTATTGCTTTAGTGCTGGTAGAACGTCAAGAGTGAAACCGCACAGGAGAAATGGAATATGCGCAAACGAGAGGTACCGGTCGGCACCACGAGCGAAAACGTCGAGGACGACCCCCGTTTCGTTGCAGCGCTGTCGCGGGGGTTGAGCGTCCTCAGGGCATACCGACGCGGCGATCAGGGGCTGAGCAATCAGGAGCTCGCCGAGCGCACCGGGCTTGCCAAATCGACGATATCGCGCCTGACCTTCACGCTGAGCAGCCTCGGCTACCTCGACTATTCGACGCTGACCGCGCGATACTCACTGTCCGTGGCAGCGCTTGCGCTGGGTTTCAGCGCGCTCGGAAGCCTTGCCGTCCGCGACGTCGCGCGCCCGATCATGCAGGCGCTCGCAAATCGCGTGGGCTGCTCGGTTGCTCTTGGTGCGCCCGATCGGCGCACGATGGTCTACATCGAGCACTGCCAGGGGCCAGGACCATTGCAGATGGGGATTGAAGTGGGCAGCCACATCCGAATGACTACATCCGCCATGGGCCGTGCCTATCTCGCCAATCTCGAAGTTGGCGACCGCGACCGCCTTATCAATGAATTATGCCCGGACGACGAGGCGGGAAGGGCTGCAAGGGCCGGCATCATTCGCTCGGTCGACGAATATAGAAAGCAAGGATTTGTGACGTCGATCGGCGAATGGAAAAGCGAGGTCAACTCGGTCGGCGTGCCCCTGATTTTGCATGGATCGCAGCCCTTCGCTCTCAATTGCGGCGGTTCGGCGCTCTTGCTAAAGGAAACCAACCTAGCTGAGGTGGGACGTGACCTTATTGACGTGGCCCGGCAAATCCAGCGGGCATTCCGAGCCGGGACCTAGAGGACCTGCGGAGCGACGGGTCCGAAGCGACCTTCCGCGGTTGGACGATGGTGCTCAGGAAGAGTTACACGCGCCACGAGCCTTGCGTGAAGGCTGCTGAAATCACACGGTCTTTGCCGGCGACACTCGACATAGGTTTGGCTGCGGCATCCACAGCATATTGAAAACGACGTCATCGCATCGCTGAGCGCCCAACGTACCGACTGAGTGTCGTCAAGCCTCATTTGGTTGTAGGCGCGGCAG
>JAGWJK010000284.1 GCA_028865845.1 Rhizobiaceae bacterium | reverse complement strand
GGAGCAGGCACCCTTCTGCATATATTCGCGGAAATGGCGGATGGAATAGATGGATTCACCGACGGCAATCGGTGTCGGGGTCGAGCGCGTCAGGCGGATATGACCGTCGAGATCGTCGGCCGGCAGCGGCTCCTCGATCCAGGCGAGATCCAGCTCCTGAAGCTTTGCAGCACGACGGATCACCTCATCGACGGTGAAGCCCTGGTTGCAGTCGGTCATGATCTCGAAGCCGGCGCCGAGCGCCAGGCGCATGGCGGCAAGCCGGTCGTAATCTTCCGAGCCACGCGGCTTGCCGATCTTCACTTTCGAGCCGGAGAAGCCTTTCGCCTTGGCCTGAAGCGCATCTTCGACCAACGCTTCCTTATCGATATGCAGCCAGCCGCCCTCGGTCGTATAGAGCGGGCAACGATCCTTGGCGCCGCCGGCAAGCTTCCAGAGCGGCAGGTTCTGCTTCTTGGCACGCAGATCCCAGAGCGCGGTGTCGATGGCGGCAAGTGCCAGCGCCGTGATCACGCCGATGGTGGTTGCGTGCGTCGCAAATTCCAACTTGTGCCAGATGGCCTCGATGCAATCGGCGTCCTCGCCGATCAAGAGCGGCACCAGATGATCGGATAGCAGCCGCATCACCGAGGAGCCGCCGGTGCCGATCGTATAGCTGTAGCCGGTGCCGACAGCACCATCGCTGTCGGTAATGGTCACGATCGGCGTTTCCTGGCTGACGAAGCTCTGGATCGCGTCCGTCCGCTTCACCTTCGGCGGAAGGTCGACCATGCGAAGTTCAATTTTCTCGATGCGAGCCATGTCTGCCCTCCTCCGCTCAGATCGCCAGGCTCTTGCCGGTTTCGGCCGAGAAGAGATGGGCCTGACTCAAGTCGAAGCTCATTTTCAATCGCTCGCCGGTTTTGAGGGCGCGCGGATTGAGCATGCGCGATACCCATTCGCGACCGGCGAACTCGACGAACACCAGGGTTTCGTTGCCGAGCGGCTCGGTGATGGCGACGGGAAGCGTCACCTCATGCACGGCGGCTTCAGTCCCGGAATGCAGCCCGTGTCCGGTCGGGAAAATATCGTCGGGACGCAGGCCGAAGGCCACCTTCTCGCCGTCCTTCACCTTGTCGGCAAACTGCGCGGGCAATGGCAGCTTGTCGCCATTCTTGAACACCACCGAGCCCGCCGAAATCGTCGCCTCCTCGATATTCATCGGCGGCGAACCGATAAAGCCGGCAACGAAACGAGTGGCAGGGCGCTTGAACACCTCATCCGGCGTGCCGGCCTGCTCGATATAGCCGTCGCGCATGATGACGATGCGATCGGCAAGCGTCATTGCCTCGACCTGATCGTGGGTGACGTAGATCACCGTCGATTGCACCTTGGCGTGCAGCTTCTTGATTTCGGTGCGCATCTGCGTGCGCAGCTTGGCGTCGAGGTTGGACAGCGGCTCGTCGAACAGGAAGACTTCCGGCTGGCGGACGATGGCGCGGCCCATGGCGACGCGCTGACGCTGGCCACCGGAAAGCTGGGCCGGGCGGCGATCCATCAGTGCCTCCAGGCTAAGGATGGCTGCCGCCTCGTTGACGCGCTGGTCGATCTCGGCCTGCGGTTGCTTGGCGATCTTAAGCGAGAAACCCATGTTCTCGCGCACGGTCATATGCGGATAGAGTGCGTAGGACTGGAACACCATCGAAATGTTGCGATCGCGCGGTGGCAGATCATTGACGACAGCGCCGCCGATCTCGATCGCGCCGTCCGACACTTCCTCGAGGCCGGCGATCATGCGCAGCGTCGTCGACTTGCCGCAGCCGGAGGGGCCGACCAGGGCGACGAATTCCTTGTCCTTGATATCGAGATTGATGCCGTGGACGATTTCCAGAGCGCCGTAACGCTTGACGAGTTTTTTGAGCGAAACCTGAGCCATGGGATCAACCTTTGACCGCACCGAATGTCAAACCCGACACCAGATGCTTCTGAATGATGAAAGTGAGAGCAAGCGCCGGAGCGATCATCACCACCGCAAGGGCACACATGCCGCGCCAGTCGATGGTGAATTCCGAGGTATAGTCGAGCAGGCCGACCGGCAGCGTTTTGGAATCGACCGAGCGCGTCAATTGCGAGGCGAGCGCATATTCGTTCCAGCAGGTGAGGAAGGCGAAGATGCCGGCGGAAGCGATGCCGGGACCGGCCAGCGGAAACTCCACCTTCCAGAAAGCCTGCCAGCGCGTGCAGCCGTCGATCTGCGCCGCCTCGGCAAGGTCCTTCGGCACCTGCCGGAAGAAGCCGTCGATCAGCCAGATGGTGAATGGCACGTTCAGCGCAACATAGGTGAGGATCAGGCCGAAATGCGTGTCGATGATGCCGATGCGCGAATAGACCATGAACAGCGGCAGCGACAGGGCAACGCCTGGTACCGAACGCGTCAACATGAGGCCCAGGAAGGCGGCCGACTTGCCGTGAAAACGGTAGCGGGCGAAGGCATAACCGCCGGACATGCCGATGACGAGGGCGATCGCTGTCGAGGTGATCGAGATCACCAGCGAATTGCGGAAATAGTCCCAGACCGGGATGCCGCCCTGGCCGACGCCGCCGAACATGGCGCGATAGGCGTCGAGCGACAGTTCGCGCGGTATCCAGACCGGAGGCTTCGCCATGATTTCCACGGTCGGGCGCAGCGAACTCAGCACGATCCAGAAACCGGGCAGACAAATGATGACCATCGCGATGAAAAGGCCGATGAGATAGGCGACCTTCCCGATACGGCGACGCAGGCGTTGTTCGGCGTTGCGATCCATGATTACCACTCTGCTCCGATCTGCGTGCGGGCGAGCGCCAGCTTCCGGAAGAAATATACTGTGAAGACGATCGACAGGATGATCGAGACATAGGCCATGGCATTGGCGAGGCCCATCTGAGCATCGGCATAGGCGGTGCGGCCGACCAGCGTCCACAAGAGTTCCGTGCGCCGCGCCGGCCCGCCATCGGTCATGATCTTGACGATATCATAGGCGCGGGCGACGTCGAGCGAACGGATCGTCATGGCGATGAAGGCGAACGGCATGAGGAACGGCCATGTGACGTACCGGAAAGTCTGCCACGGCGTGCAGCCGTCGACCTTGGCCGCTTCCACCGGCTCCTGCGGCATGGCGAAAAGGCCGGCGAGGATGAGGATGGCAAAGACCGATGTCGACGACCAGATTTCGGCAACGACGATGGAAAAGAGCGCCAGATTGCCGTCGATCAGCCAGGGAATGGCCTCGCTGGTGATCCCCAGCGACTGCAGCGCGTTATTCACCAGACCGACATTGTCATTGAACATGAATTTGAACTGGAAGCCGACGAGCACCGGCGAGAACATCATCGGAAACATCATCATCGTGCGCAGGATGCGCTTGCCATGCGTCGCCTTGGCGACCAGCAGCGCCAGGCCGAGGCCGAGGAGCATTTCCAGATTGAGCGCGATCGTCAGCAGCACGACGGTGCGCACGAAAGCCGCCAGAAAGATCGGGTCCGTCAGGATGCGGGTATAATTGCGCAGCCCGATCAGCACGAACAACGTATTCGGCCGCGTCAAGCGGAAGGCCGTGAAGCTGGAATAAAGCGAGAGTATCAGCGGAAACAGGATGACTGCCGCAAGGACGATGATCGCCGGAAGGAGAAGCAGGACCGGTGGGGATAGTTTCTTAAACATAATCAGTAGCCTGTCCGCACATTCCGGAGCGTCTGGAATGAAGTTTCAAAAGCTGGCCGGATACATATCCGGCCAGTTGGACCATGTCCGCAAGGTCAAGGTCAAATCGCAATTTCAGAGGGTTTGGCGAGCCCGCATCCGTTTCCGGATGCGGGTCATTCGCCGGGAGGATTAGAGGTCGCCGGCGTCCTTGAGGATGTCGGTTGCCTTCTTGGCGGCGGTGTCGAGCGCTTCCTTGGACGTCTTGTCGCCGAGGATCGCCGACTGCAGTTCCGGATAGACGGCGTTGGAGATTTCGATCCATTCCGGCGTACGCGGAACCGGGAAGGCATATTTCATGGCTTCCTGGAAGGCGCCCAGTGATTCCTTCTTGTAAGGATCGTTGGCGGCCTGCTGGATATCCCAATCCCAAACGGCCTTGCGCGTCGGCAGCGTGCCGTTGGCGGCTTCGAGCTTCTGCGAATCCTCGTTGGTCAGCCACCAGACGAGCGAAGCTGCGGCATCCTTGTGCTGGCAGGCTTCGGTGACCGAGAAGCCGTGGTGACCGGACCAGCCGGTATGCTTACCCGACGAACCGACCGGCTGCACGACGACGCCGACATTGCCGGCAATCTTCGACGACTTCGGGTCGTTGAAATAGGTCGCCCAGCCCGGCCAATCGAGATCGAGCGCGACGGTACCGGAAGCAAAGCCCGCGCCGAGATCGTCCCAGAGATAGTTGGTCGTGCCGGCCGGAACGGCCTTGACCTTGTACATGTTCACGAACCAGTCGAGCGCGCGCACGCCAGCGTCGGAATTGAAGGCCGGCTTACCGTCCTTGTCGAGATATTCGCCGCCTTCGGCGACCAGCATTTCAAAGAAGCGGCCGTTGATCGCCTCTTCCTTGCCGGGGAACTGCGTGCCGAAGAAATTCGGCGGGTTGGCGAAGAAGGTCGCCTGATCAGACACTTCCTTCCAGGTCTTTGGCGGCGCAAGGTCGTAGCCATACTTGGCCTTGAACGCCGTCTTCTTGGCGTCGTCCTGGTAGAGGCTCTTCTGATAGTAGAGGGCCGAAACGTCGAACTGCGCGCGGGGAAGCATCACGAGCTTGCCGTCGATGGTCGAGGCTGCGATCGTCGAGTCGACGAACTTGGCGATTTCGTCAGCCGGCAGCAAAGGCTTCAGGTCGGTATAGAGACCTTCATAGATCGGCGCGAAGGAAGAGTGGTTCGAACCGACGCACCAGGAGATGTCGCCCGAGGCCATGTCGGATTTGATTTCCTTGTCGAAGTCGAAATAGTTCTTCTTGGACAGAATATTGACCTTGGCGCCCGTCTCTTTTTCCCATTCGGCGATGCGCGCGTAGAGAGGCTCGTATTGCTGACCGCCGACGAGCTTAGCGTCGATCGTCACGCCTGCGAATTTCCCTGGCAGATCAGCAGCAAAGGCCGCCGTGCCGGCGAGCAATGCCAAAACGCCGGCGGCAAGGCCAGCCCTCAAAGTCGTCATTAAAAATTCCTCCCTTAAAGACCGGACACCCTTGTCCGATCGCCCTCACGACCCACCTATGGATCAATGATTTATATGTAAACATCTTATTCATCGACCGTCAAGCACGATCGTGGCCGCTTGCAAAACGTCTTCATTCATATATGAATTATGATTCATGTTTATCCGACATAGGGCCTTGTCATGACGACCGTAGAAGACGACAGCGATCGCTACCGCGCGCCGGCGCTGGATAAGGGCTTGGATATCCTCGAACTTTTGGCTCGCATCGATGGCGGCCTGACGCAGGCCGAAATCGCCAAGGCGCTGAACAAGAGCCCGAACGAATTCTACCGCATGCTCGATCGCCTCGTCCGTCGCGGCTATGTCCAGCGCCAGGACGGCGACCGCTTTTATCTGACGCTGAAGCTGTTCGGCTTGGCGCATTATCACGCGCCGGTGCGCCGGCTCGTCTCTTTCGCCACGCCGCTGATGCGCGAATTTTCCAATCGCGCCGAGCAAGCCTGTCATCTCGCGATTTTCGATCGCGGTTCGGTGGTCGTCATCGCCCAGCAGGACTCGCCGTCCTATTGGGGCATCTCCATCCGGGTCGGCGCGCAGATCAGCCTCTTCAACACCGGCTCCGGCCATATCCTGCTCGCCTTCCGCGACAGCAAGCAGCGGGAGATGATGATCAACGAGCAGCGCCGCCAGCAGGATGACGTTGCGGCACCCGATGATCTCGACGAGAAACTGCAGGTGATCCGGGAAAAGGGCTTCGAGACCATGGACAGCCTGCAGACCAACGGCGTACGCAATATCTCTGCGCCGATTTTGGCTCTGGACGGCTATTCGCTTGCCGCCCTTACCTGCCCCTATATTCAGCCCGTCAATCCGAACGCGCCAAGCTACGATCAGGTGATACAATACGTCCGCGATGCTGCTGCCGAAATTTCCGAAACGGTCGCGGGCACGCTCGATAAAGCCGAGATATAATTTTTATTTGAATAAACTATTCTTCTGTGGGTATATGTCGGACCAGCATGTATGGGAGGATCGC
>JAGWJK010000283.1 GCA_028865845.1 Rhizobiaceae bacterium | reverse complement strand
CGCTACAAGCTGGTGAACGATGCTCTCGGCGTTGCGGCCGGCGACAATATCCTGATCGCCTTGACGCGGCGTCTGCGCCGGCTGATGAAGCCGCAGGATACGCTGGCGCGGTTGTCCGGCGACCAGTTCGGCCTGATCCTCGTGTCCGAGCGCGATCCTGCCAAGGTTGCCGATTTTGCCGATGCGATCAGCAAGGCGATCATGGTGCCGATCAATTTTGCCAATCGCGAAATCATCCTGACGGCATCGATCGGCCTGACCTCCTGGGTCGACCAGCAGGAAAGTGCTGCCGGTCTCCTCAGTGACGCCGAGCTTGCCATGTACCGCGCCAAGCGCGCCGGCGGCAATCGCGTCGAGCCGTTTCAACCGGCGTTCCGCTCCTTCGGCACCGACCGCCTGCAATTGGAAACCGATCTTCGCCGCGCCGTGGAGCGCAAGGAACTTTCGCTCGTCTACCAGCCGATCGTTCGGCTGGAGGATGCCGAGGTCGCCGGCTTCGAGGCACTGATGCGCTGGGAGCATCCGAAGCGCGGCAGTATCCCGCCGTCCGAATTCATTCCGATCGCCGAGGCTTCCGATATCATCGGGCCGCTCGGTATGTTTGCGATGGAACAGGCAACCAACGATCTCATGGCGTGGCAGCGCCAGACCGGCGATCTGCCGCTCTTCGTTTCCATCAACCTCTCCAGCGTCCAGCTGCTCAACAACGAGCTTTACGACGATATCCGCGCCCTGCTCGCCAAGACGCATTGCGAGCCGAACCGCATCAAGCTGGAACTGACGGAATCGCAGGTGATGGAAAATCCGGAGCAGGCTCGTCTCGTGCTGAACAAGCTGCGGGAAGCCGGCATCGGCCTAGCGCTCGACGATTTCGGCACCGGTTACTCCTCGCTTGCCTATCTCACCCGCTTCCCCTTCGACACCATCAAGCTCGACAAGGCGATGGTACGCGACGACAGCGACAAGAAAGCGGTCCTCTTGCGCTCCGTTATCTCCATGGCGCGGGAACTCAACATGCGCGTCGTGGCCGAGGGAATTGAATCGGAAGAGGACGCGCTGGAACTCGCCAAGATGGGTTGCGCCTATGGGCAGAGCTTCATCTTCGGACCGCCGATGGGCTCCGATTCCGTGCTCCGCCTGCTGAAGGAACGGTTTCCGCTGACAAAGCGGGCATAGGCCGCCTCTCCTTCATGAAGACGGTTGCGACGCGTCCGCGATCAGCTGTCGCATATATTCGAGCTTCGTCACCACTGGCGGCGAAAGAACGAAGGGATAGGAATCCCGCTGCCCCATGCTGCGTTGGATCGAGTTGATCGCGACAGTGAGCGGTATCCATGCGCTGACCAGTTGTTCCGCGCTCTCGGCGTGATAGGGGCGGAAATCGACCTCGGCAGCCATCTCGTGATAGCCGCGGGGATCGATGGAGAGGCCGAAGGCACGGGCGGTTTCCAGCGTATCGACGATGTGAATATAGTGCGCGAAGGATTCAGCGAAATCCTCCCAAGGGTGGGCGCTGGCATAAGCGCTGATGAAATTGTCCTGCCAACCCGGCTGCGGGCCGTTGTCGTAGTAGTATTGCAGCGCGGCACCATAGTCGGCACGCTCGTCGCCAAAAACGGCGCGAAATGCCTCGAAACGATCGCGGTCGCGGATCAGCTTGTTCCAGATGAAATGACCCATTTCGTGACGGAAATGGCCAAGCAGCGTGCGATATGGCTCGTTCATCGAGGTGCGTGCTTGCTCGCGCTCGGCATCGTCGGCTTCGGCGGCGCGGATGGCGATGACGCCTTCATCATGGCCGGTCATCGCCGGGACGATCTCGCCAGTTCCCTGCACTTCGTCTTCCAGGAAATCAAACACGCGGCCGCCCTGTGGATCTTCGCGGCGATCCGGATGCGGCAGACGCCAGCGCAGGAGCGAATAGAACAGATGCCGCTGCGCCTGACCGATATGGCGCCAGCGGTCGATGCCCTGTTGCGTACCGGTGTTCGGTACCAGGCCGTTGTGACGGCAGGCGATGCAGAAAGGCTCGTGCTCGTCGGCTTCGACGAGCCAGTTGCAGATATCGAGCGCTGCATTGGCACAGAAACGTACCCGCTTCTGGGTCTCTCCGACCAAGTGCCAATTGTCGTCGCCGTCGGGCTCGACGGCATGCATCTCCAGCGTCTCCGGGGTGAAGCCCAGGCGGTGGCCGCAGCGCACGCATTGCCTGTTATCGAAATGTACCGGCTGGCCGCAATGGTCGCAGGTAAAGAGCCGCATCGAACGTCACTCCAAAATCGAGAGATGGCAGATATGAAAAGAGCCCGTCGCGATATGCGGCAGGCTCGTTTTGGGACACGGGGATCGACTACATACGGTCGACGACGCCCTTGACCTTGTCCTTGGCTTTTCCGACCGCGACCTGGGCCTTGCCCTTGGCTTCCTGGGCAGTGCCCTCGGCGCGCATCCTATTGTTGTCGGTGGCCTTGCCGGCGGCCTGCTTGACCTTGCCAGCTACTTCGTTTGCCTTGCCGGCTACCTTATCGCTCATGCTGCCCATGATGGACGCCTCCTCGTTCAGCACCGGCGGGTTTGCCAGCGCAGTAACAAGGAAACGTCATTAACGGTATTTCGTTCCCGACGACCGTCGAGACGTATCAAGCATGTCCGGCATCGGTCGAGAGCATTGCAGCGTTGATGCCCATCAGAGCAAGCGCGCGTTCGTATTTGTCTTCCAGGCTTCGATCGAAGATAAGTTCTTCGTTGGCGGCGCAATTGAGCCAGCCGTTGTTGCTGATTTCGGCCTCGAGCTGGCCCGCACCCCAGCCGGCATAACCGAGCAGCATGGTGGCACGCTTCGGGCCGCCGCCCTTGGAAATGGCACGCACGATGTCGAGCGTTGCCGTCAGGCTGATGTCGTCGCTGACCGGGATGCTGCTGTCGCTCACGTAATCATCGGAATGCAGCACGAAGCCGCGGCCGCTTTCAACGGGGCCGCCGGTCTGGATCGGGAAATCGCGGGCAGCCTGCGGCAGGAGAATGGCGTCGTCGTTCTTGATCATTTCCAGATGCAGCAGGACGTCGGTGAAGGTCAGGTCCTGCGACCGATTGATGACAAAACCCATGGCGCCCGCGGCAGAGTGGGCGCAGATGTAGATGACCGTTCTGTTGAAATTCCGGTCTTCCATGCCGGGCATGGCGATCAGGAATTGGCCGTCGAGAAAACCTCTTTCGCGTTTATTCTTCAGCGTCGATAGGGACATCGTACCTCCTGACTGCAGTCCGTAACTGCGCCCCTGAAGAGGAACATGGGGCAATGTCATAAATCAATCAACCGAAAATGATCATTTCTTTTCGGTCCTGTTCTGGCACAGCAGGCCGCCATCCGGTAAACCCTTGAACCATGATCAGAAAAACGATTTTCGCTCGTCTGTTCCATGCGCTGGCGGCCATGCTCGCGGCGGCAGCTCTTTCCTGCGCGACAGCCCACGCCGCAGCAAGCGCCTGGGCCGATAACGAGGGCGGACGCATGCGGCTGGTGGCGCTTGCTCCGGATGCCCAGGGACACATCCGCGCCGCCCTGCAAATCGAACCCGCGCCGGGCTGGATAACCTACTGGCGCGAGGCAGGCGAGAGCGGGATTCCGCCGCAGCTGAGTGTCGCGCCCGATAGCGGCATCACGCTTCAAACGATCCATTTCTCCGTGCCGAAGACGATCACCGTCGGCACGATCCACGAGATCGGTTACGACGCGCCGGTGACGCTGCCGCTCGATTTGAAGATCAGCGGCAGCCGGCCGGCGAAGCTCGACCTCACGGCCTTTATCGGCCTCTGCAAGGATATCTGCATTCCGTTCCAGGCAGAGCTTTCCGTGCCACTCACTGATGCCGGACAATCCTCGACGCACGAACAGGCGTTGTTGGATGCGGCCGACGCCACGCTTCCGGAAGCCCCTTCGGGTGACTTCTCCATCCAGGATCACGCGCTTTCGGCCGACGCGAAAAGCCTGTCTCTGCGCCTGACGCTGCCGGAAGCGACTGGCGAGGCGCCGATGATCTACGTCACAGGCCCGAGCGGCTATGTCTTCTTCAAACAGGCGAATGCCAAGCGGGACGGTAAAAATTTTGCAGCCGACATCGCCATCGGCAAGTTGCCGAAGGATTATGAGATCAAGGGAAAAACCTGGAGCATTCTCGTCGTGGACGGCGAGCGCGCTATGGAGACCACACTTGCTTTCGAATAACCCCGATCCGGGGTTTTGCACAGCGGATGACGGCAGGGCCGCTCATCGTCAAGTACCATCCATCCTCATCGGTTAGGGAGAATACCATGACCATTGCTATCGGCGATAAACTGCCTGCTGCCACCTTCAAGGAAAAGACCGTCGACGGTCCGGTCGAAATCAGCACCGATCAGCTGTTCTCCGGGAAGCGCGTCGTGCTGTTTGCCGTTCCCGGCGCCTTTACGCCCACCTGTTCGCTGAACCACCTTCCCGGCTTCCTGGAAAACCGGGACGCCATCCTCGCCAAGGGCGTCGACGATATCGCCGTTGTCGCCGTCAACGATTGGCACGTCATGGGCGCCTGGGCGCAATCGTCCGGCGGCATGGGCAAGATCCACTTCCTCGCCGACTGGGATGCTTCCTTCACCAAGGCTGTTGGCCTGGAAGTCGATCTCTCCGCCGGCGGCCTCGGTGTCCGCTCCAAGCGCTATTCCATGCTGGTGGAAGACGGCGTGGTGAAGACGCTCAACATCGAGGAGAGCCCAGGTCAGGCCACGGTTTCCGGCGCCGCCGCCATGATGGAACAGCTCTGAGATTGATTGGCTGGGCGGCGTCTTATCGGATCGCGCCCAGCCAAGCCTATTCGCTGTCAGGACCGAAATCATTCTCGATGTCGCGATGTCCTTCGTAGATGCGTTCGACTTCGAATACATTGTCCACGTAGCGAAACATGATGACATAACCGCGGAAAGTGAAGCTGCGGATTTCGTCACCCAACTCCGGTCTCGGCCGTCCCATCCATCCAGGCAACGAGGCTAGGTGGGAGCATTTGTAACGCAAATCGCTGGTGAATTTTAGGGCAACCTTTTGGCTGGCGCTCTCTCTGGCTATAAATCTCAATATTTGTAAGAGATCATTTTGCGCAGCCTTCGAATACCGACGTCTGGCCATTTCAATAACCGTCCTTCTCAAGCCTCGCAGCTTCGGCATCCAATGCGGCGCCAAGCTCTTCGTCGCTTATGTCGCCTCCCTGAGCAATCGCCTCCGCTATTTCCCGCCGCAACGTATTTAGCTTCGCCTCACGCTCTTCCACTAGCCGAAGCCCTTCGCGAACGACTTCACTTGCGGAGCCGTAACGTCCGTCGCGGACTGTTTTTTCGATGAATTTTTCCCAGCGTTCGCCAATCGAAACGTTCATATCCTATTCCTCCGCCTGTTAAGCATTCGCGAGAATAGCATATAATGCGCAATTTATAGCATTGCATTTGAAAGTAATCATGCTTTGAGGCGGCACGAGGAAAGAACTTGCGCAATTGCCAACCTAGGCCGCCTCTTTTTTGCCGTATTTTCCACGCTAGAACGCGTAATGTTATTACATTAAGAAAGTTCGCGTGTGCCGTTCGACAACGATCCCTTTTCCGCCTCCCTAATCGGGCGATCCGCCGTGATGCGTCTCTTTTTCGTCGCGATCGGCATCACGCTGCTCTGGATGGCGATCGGCTGGGCGGTGGCGCTGTCATGAGTGCGTCCGCGATCAGGCTCGACAATGTCACGGTAGCCTATGAACGCCACCCGGCCGTCCATCACGTTACCGGTACTTTTCAGCTCGGCAGCCTGACGGCGATTGCCGGGCCGAATGGCGCGGGAAAGTCGACGCTGCTGAAGGCTATTATCGGCGAGTTGAAACCTGTGGATGGTCTGATCGATCGCGGCCATCTGGCGCGCGGCGATTTCGGCTACCTGCCGCAGGCGGCCGAGATCGTCAGGCGGTTTCCTATCTCGGTCGCCGACACCATCATGCTCGGGGCCTGGAAGACGTCAGGCGCCTTCGGGCGATTCTCGAAAGAAGACGCCGAGCGAGCGCGCGATGCGCTTGCTGCCGTCGGGCTTTCGGGTTTCGAACGGCGGCACATCGGCTCCCTCTCGGCCGGGCAGTTCCAGCGCGTGCTGTTTGCGCGGCTGCTGTTGCAGGATGCGCGTGTCATCCTGCTCGACGAACCCTTTACCGCCATCGACCAACGTACGACG
>JAGWJK010000282.1 GCA_028865845.1 Rhizobiaceae bacterium | reverse complement strand
GATCTTGCCCGCGACGGTGACGGCTGAAGCCCTGTAGGAATTGGTCCCCTCCGTCGTGGCGTTCGTGCCGTTGATCTCAATCGGCTTTAGCACTGTGGCTCCGCCGGCGCTGGCATCATCCCCGGCCGTCTCCTGTGCGCCACTGATGGTGACGGCGTTCGCGGCGGAAAACTTGTATTGGAGGCCCGTTCCAGAAAGGAGACGCGAAAGCGCCTGTTCAGTCGTCATCGAGCCGTTGAGTGCAGGCGCACCGCGGGTGCCGATATTGGCCGTCTTGTAGGCGAGTTGAACGCCGGCCTGCTCGGCCAGTTGATTGAGTGCCCTGTCGAGCGGCTGCGAACTGATGTGGAATTCGTGCATGCGACCGGACGTCTGCTGCGCAAAGGCCTGGCCTGGGCTCGAGATCCCGCCGATCAGCAGCGCCAGCAGCGAACTGCCCATCAACAGCTTCATCCTGGAGATCTTCCGTTCCGAACCCGCACCGATACCCATTCTTCCAAACATCAACAGCCCCAAACTCATTGCCATCGGGCGAGACTTTCCCGCCCCTCGTTTGCAATGACGTCTGAGGGATGCCGATACCTAAAGAGGTCACGGCATTTTTCTTGATTTTTTTAATCAGGAAATAACGACCGCGACGCCGGGGATGCGATGAACGGCGAGCCCCTGCGTTGTCGCCAGCGCCTGGAGCGCCGATAACGGATCATGGGTGCTGAAGGCGGCGCTTACGGGGACGTTGTTATGCGCACTGGTTGCCAGGATGACTCGCTCCGGCATGTAGCGTGCGACATCCCGGACGGCGCGGCCAAACGGGCGAGCGGTGTATACCAATCTTCCACGTCTCCAGGCGAGCTCTGTTTCCGGGTCGACCTTGATTGGCGTCGATGGCGAGCGATCATCGGAATAGCTGGTCTGCTGGTTCGACTCGACGGCAATCATGCCTCCTTCGACATCGGGAGCATCGACACGAGCGGGAGCGGCAACCCTCACGTCGCCGGAAAGAACCGTCACCGTTGTCATGTCATCCGCAGCCATGACGGCAAAGGAGGCATCACCCGTTTCGCTGAAACCATGTTGCGATGCTACCCTGAAGGCTTGCGGGGCAGCCGCGTTGGCGGTGAACTGTGCCTCGCCCTGCAGCAATCGAACGATCCTGAAGCTATCGCCGAAATTCAAGGAAATGGCTGTATCCGTGTTCAGGAAGGCCGTCGAACCATCAGGCAGTTGCACCAGCTTCTGCTCGCCGGGACTGGTTCGGAAATCTGCATTCAGCAGCATGCTGACGCGTGGATAGGCAAAGGCGCCGACAGCCGCGGCCGCGGCCGCGCCGAGAAAAGACCGTCGGCGGAGAAGAACCGGCGTGCGACGCTTTTGGGCCACAGAGGGAGCGAGCGCCTCAAGGTTCCGCCAGAAGTCGCGCTCGAGCTCGAAGGCGCGCCTATGCGCGTCGGAACAATCGATCCAGGCCTTGAAATCGGACAGCTCGGCATCGCTCACTTGCCGCGAGGACAGGCGCACGAGCCAGTCGCGCGCCCGCTCTCTCAGCTGCTCGTCTCGCAATGCCTCGTTTCTGTCGCCTGTCATCGAGATTACGCTCTCCCCGTTGGGCGCGGTGTATCGTTTGCCTTCCATCTGATGACGCGCGAGGAGCGAATATCCCTAAACACCATTTTGAACATTTCAGATCTGATCACGAATAGCCGCGAGCCGGTCAAGCGCCCGACGAATATGATAGTAAACGGCTTCCTCGGTGATACCGAATTCCTGCGCTATCAGGCGATGAGAAAGGCCGTCGATCCTGTTCTTCAAGAAAATCGATCGCGTGCGTTCCGGCAAGGCATCCAGCTCGGCTTGGACGGCGCGCAGCAGGTCTCGGGCAATCGCCGTCCGTTCGGGCGTGTTTTCATCCGATCCCCAAAGGATCTGCTCGACTTCCGCATCGATTTCGGCTCGCCGCGTCTCCTTGCGCAGATGGCCGATCGCCGTGTTGTGAACGGTCTGCGATATGTAGGCCGCAGGATTGTCGATGCGTGCCTCATCGTCAATCGCGGAGAGCTTCAGCCAGCTGTCATGAAGAACGTCTTCGGCAAGCGTGCGGGAACCCAGCTGCCGTCTCACCCGCGCTTCAAGCAGGGGGCGCATCGCCAGAAAGGAACCGAGGAGACCCAGAAATTTGGTCATCTAAGTTCATTCTTCTGGATGCAAACGGAACGCGGCGACACGTTACCCTCGATGGCGAATAAACAAGTGTATTTAACTCATGTTTCTTTTCGCGATATCGCCCGCAGATGCAAGTGGGAAAAATCTAAACCGTCACAGCGTGATTTTTTTGGCACATCTTTCAAGGATGTAGCGGTAAAGGCGCGCAACCCGGCTTCCGCTCGAATTTGACGATGTTCGGGATCGGAGTTCATCGCGTTGGGAGGAGAAGCATGCGGCGTAAGAAAAAGATATTCGAATGGCGCTTCCAATAGCTCAGAAAAAATCTCCTAAAGACGATTCTAAAACAGAAGAGTTTGTCCATGGACAGGAGTTGCCAGGCTGCACGCGTTTAGGAGTAGTCAGCCAAATTCTCGCTTCCGCTGGGTGTCGTTGGATGCCGATTTTTACAAGATAACGCGTCAAGCCTGCTGTTACTCTAGCCGTGGGCGGGCCGCCGATGGCCGGAATTTGAGGGCGTGGGACTGATGAGCTTCGTTCAGCGATGGGCTGATGGATAATAATCCGGAGCTGTCGGAGCGCGGATTCCAAAGTAAGTGGCCGCCAAATAGAAATCGAGGAGACATTGAATGACGAAATCGCAACCCGAGCTCTATCGGAGCTTTCTTGATCTTCATTTGCAACCCGGCGGCTTTGTGATGCCGAACGCCTGGGACGGCCTATCCTCGCTCATTTTGAAAGACGCCGGCTTCAAGGCACTCGGCACCTCGTCGGCCGCGTTCGCATTCGCGCTCGGTCGCTTGGACGGACGCCATGCGGTCACTCTCAAGGAGCACCTCGAACACGCCGCGTTGTTGGCGTCGATCAGCAGCCTTCCGATCAACGGCGACTTCGAAGACGGCTATGGCGAAACACCGGCCGATGTAGCAGCAACGGTCGAGGCGGCCATCGCCGCGGGCTTGGCGGGTATCGGGATCGAAGACACGTCAGCGAATCCGGACAAACCAATACGCAACTTCGATGACGCGGTCGCCCGCGTAGCTGCTGCGGCGAAGGTCGCGAAGGGGAAGATTGTCCTAACCGGCCGAACCGACAATTACATCCAAGGTAACCCTGACTTGGAGGACACGATCAGGCGGCTCTCCGCCTTTGCAGAGGTTGGCGCTGACGTTCTCTATGCCCCGTACCCAAACAACATGTCCGACGTCGTCGCGATCGTCAAAGCGGTTGCCCCCAAGCCGGTGAATATCGTCGTCGGCACGATGGAAGGTGCCGTTTCCGTCAGCGATTTGCAGAAGGCAGGCGTCAAGCGCATCAGCATGGGTGTGGCTCTCTACACGCGCGTGATGGCGGATCTTAAAGTTGCCGCAAGGCAGCTTGCGGACGGAGATACGGCGAGCTCGTCCGAAGGTATGCCGTTCCGCGAAGCGGTCAAGTTGATCCAGGCTGCCGGTTAAGCTGGTTTTGGCGGATGTGGAAAACTCCATGTCCGCCGCCAGCGATGTACATGGAGTGTGGAGGAAGCTCGGATGCGATTTGGTGAGCTCGATCGTGACACCCTGAACCCGCAGCAGCAGTCGACCTATGACCGTATCGCAGATGGGCCGCGCGGAGCCGTGCGAGGGCCGTTCGTAGCGTGGATTAGGTCGCCTGAATTCGCGGATCGAGCCGAGGCACTCGGAAACTATCTCCGGTTCGAAAGTACTCTTCCTCTGCGGGCCAAAGAGCTCGCCGTTTTGATGGTCGCAAGAAGCTGGCGAGCGGCTTTTGTCTGGAAGGCGCACGCTCCGTTGGCGGTCGATGCGGGCATTCCGGAAGACGCTGTAGAGGCCATCCGGCTCGGCAAGCCACCGCAGTTTGATGACGAGCTTGATCGGGTCGCTTACTCTTTCCTCGCCGAGTTGATCGACGATCGCCGGATTTCGGATCAGGCCTGGCATGCCGCCATTCGCCAGCTCGGAGACAAAGGCGTGGTCGATCTGCTTGGCATCACCGGCTACTATTGTATGGTCGCTTCGACCGTCGTGGGCGTCGAATTGGGAACCGGCGGACTCGATACGTTCTTCAACTCGGCGGGAGAGGATTGCGCCTATAAGGATTTTGACGCCGATTGAGGAAGTCGTAGAGTGATTGCGACAATAGCCGCTGGCTCACAGTTTGGGGCTGGTCGCGCTCAATCCAGAAGAAGTCGGCCACGCCATTGGCCTGGCGAGACACCGTTGATCTTCTTGAAGGCAGACGTAAAGTGAGCTTGGCTCGAGAAGCCAACGGCGATCGATATGTCGGCGATGGAGCGATTTGTATCCAACATCAATTGCTGGGCAACCTCTATCCGGCGTCTGATTATATAAACGTGAGGGCTCAATCCCGTGGCAGCTCGAAACTGAGCCGCAAAGTGCATGCGGCTAAGGCCTGCGACGGTGGCGAGATCGGCGAGATAGATCGGATCGGTAAGATTTTCCTCAAGATACTCGATGGTTCTTCGCAGCCGCCATTTGGCCAGGGAACCGTATTTCTCGGCAATGGGATTCGATGGTGCGCGCATGGAAAGGGCAAGGAGCCGCGCCCCCAGTGCCAAACCTGCGGCTTCCACCATCGATGGTCCGAAAGGACCGTCATCGTCCGCAAGCGCGACCAGCGCGCGCGTTAGTTTGTCGACGACGAGATCATCTGAAAAATGCGTCTCAAAAAGCTCGACTTTATTCGGTGCTGCCTTGTCCAGGACGGTTTCGTAGCATTCCTTGATCAAATCCTGCGGCAGATAAATTCTGAGCGTATTGAAAGGGCTTTGGAAAATTGCTGTTCGCTTCTCGGCGGTTGGGCAATAGAGCAAAGGCCTATGTAACGGAAAGGCAGACCCCACGATTTCCTTTTTACCGATCCTGAGTTCCATCTCGATTTTTCGCAACGCAAACGTTACGAGGTGGCATTCATCTTCCTGGTCTGCATAGACCTCCAGCGGCTGGTCCTCGCTGACATCCTTCTTGGACCATCGCGTAATTTTCACGCGCGATCGCGCGCCGGAATTCTCCGCATCAGGGGCGGAGAGCCACACCTTTTCATTCGCAACGAAGGGCTTTTGAGCTCTCGTCGCCAAGGCTACGTCGGCGATGGTCCCATCGTTCAACATGCTTTTCATGCGATCCCCGGCACGAAAAGAGGGTTCCGTCTTACTCGTCGCATTCGAGTACCTGCGCACGTCGAGCAGTTCAGCAAATTACAGCGAACATATCTCAAAACGATCTTTGGGTCTCATCAAATATGTGCCTGTTATTGCAGCTGAAAGATTACGGAAATACGCTCCTCGATTGGCGCTGCGAGATTGCGATTTTTTGAGCGCACCGGTTGCCGGCCAATGCGGCATTTTTTCAACCGCTGTTTTCTTGGATTGATGCCGAGCGTAGCCCCAAGCCCTCGGCGCCGATATGGGCAACCCTATATGTAGTTGAAGGTCATGCAACATGATGGAGGCCGCGACGCGGTTACGTCACGGCCTCGGAAGGGCATTCCTACGATTACTTTCAGAGACTTGCTGCTACCGCGGTTGCGTCATGCCGTTGCAAGTTCGACGTTCCCATCGCGTCGGTTCGCCGCGTTGATCCGTATCGTTGCGAGTTCAGCGAGAAGAATTGCCACGAGCAGGAAGCCAACGCCGACGTAGCCAAGATTATGGCCTCCGACGATCGGCATGCTGAGCGCGCCGACAACACCTGCCGCGGTGACACCCAAATAGGTGCCGGATGTGTTCAAGCCCAAAACGACCGGAGCTGTGTGAGCGGCCGCAGCAACAAGCCTGTGCTGCTGGGGCGCCAACAGTCCCCAGGCGACCGCGCCCCAGACGGCTATGGCTATCGCGCTCGTCCAGATATTGGCGCTTGCCGCCGGCAGCGCCAGCATCGTGAGCGTCAACAGGATCAGGCCCCCGAAAATAACCTTCCTGTTGCCGATGGTGTCGGAAAGACGGCCCGCGATCAGATTTGCGACCATGCCGCTCGATCCCCAGAGAACAAGCAATCCACCAATCAGGAGCGGGTTATTGTTCAGGACCCGGTCGAAGACGACCGTGAAGTAGG